>NZ_CP077311.1:1032500-1197500 GCF_019048265.1 Aeromonas sp. FDAARGOS 1405
TATAACCGCCGGCGCGCTCCAGGTAGCGCGGGCCCAGTTCATTGAACAGCTTAGCCACGATCGCGTTATCGCGAGTGCGGGCAAATGCCAGACGACGATTAGCAACGCTATCAGTCTTGGCAAGGGTGATCAGCGGTTCAACTACACGACGCAGCTCTTTTGCCTTAGGCAGAGTTGTCTTGATGATCTCATGACGAACCAGGGAGCTGGCCATGTTGCGGAACATAGCCTGACGATGGCTGCTGTTCCGGTTCAGTTGACGACCACTCAAACGATGGCGCATGACCTTATCCTTCTAACTAAATCTGTGAAACCCGTAATCTGGATTACTCGTCAGCGATGCTGGCGGGCGGCCAGTTCTCAAGGCGCATGCCAAGAGACAGACCACGGGAGGCCAACACGTCCTTGATCTCAGTCAGGGACTTCTTACCGAGGTTAGGAGTTTTAAGCAACTCAACTTCGGTACGCTGTACCAGATCACCAATATAGTGGATAGCTTCTGCCTTCAGACAGTTCGCAGAACGAACTGTCAGCTCCAAATCATCGACAGGACGCAGCAGAATCGGATCAAACTCGGGTTTCTCTTCTTTCTTCTCGGGCACGCTGACATCGCGCAGATCCACGAAGGCTTCCAGTTGCTCAGCCAAGATAGTGGCAGAACGACGGATGGCTTCTTCAGGATCCAGAGTACCATTGGTCTCCATGTCGATAACCAGCTTGTCCAAGTCGGTACGCTGTTCCACACGTGCTGCCTCAACATTGTAGGCAATACGAACGATGGGGCTGAACGCAGAGTCCAGCAGCAGGCGACCAATAGGACGCTCTTCATCATCGTTGTGAACACGAGCAGAAGCAGGCACATAACCACGACCGCGCTGAACTTTCAGGCGCATGCTGATTTCAGCATTGGCACCAGTCAGGTGGCAGATTACGTGCTCCGGGTTTACGATCTCGACTTCATCACCGTGAGTGATATCACCTGCGGTAACGGGGCCTGTTCCAGACTTGGTCAGGGACAGAGTTACCTCGTCCTTGCCTTCCAGCTTCACAGCGATACCTTTCAGGTTGAGCAGGATTTCAAGAATGTCTTCCTGTACACCTTCTTTGCTGCTGTACTCATGCAGTACACCGTCAATTTCGACTTCAGTAACTGCACAACCGGGCATAGAAGACAGCAAAATACGACGCAGGGCGTTACCCAGCGTGTGACCAAAGCCACGCTCAAGTGGCTCAAGAGTCACTTTCGCATGAGTCGGGCTAACTTGCTCGATGTCAACTAGCCGCGGTTTAAGAAAATCTGTTACAGAACCCAGCATTGTGTCCTCTCTTTAGAAGCTAGCTTTACTTGGAGTAAAGCTCGACGATCAGCTGTTCGTTAATGTCGGCAGACAGGTCGGAACGCTCCGGCAGGCGCTTGAAGGCACCTTCCATTTTAGCGGCATCAACCTCTACCCAAGTCGGCTTCTCGCGCTGACCAGCAACCTCAAGGGCAGCTTTGATACGCGCTTGCTTCTTAGCCTTCTCACGAACGCAGATCACGTCCTCAGGGGAAACCTGGAAAGAAGGAATGTTCACAACGCGGCCGTTTACCATGATGGCCTTATGGCTCACCAGCTGACGAGATTCAGCGCGGGTAGCACCGAAGCCCATGCGGTATACGACGTTGTCCAGACGACCTTCCAGCAGCTGCAACAGGTTTTCACCGGTGTTACCCTTTTGACGGGCAGCGTCGCGGTAGTAGTTGCGGAACTGTTTTTCCAATACGCCGTAAATACGACGAACTTTTTGTTTCTCGCGCAGTTGTACACCGTAGTCGGACAGGCGGGGCTTACGAGCGCCGTGCTGACCAGGAGCGGTGTCAATCTTGCACTTAGAATCAATCGCGCGAACACCAGACTTCAGGAAGAGGTCTGTGCCCTCACGACGGCTAAGCTTAAGCTTAGGACCGATATATCTTGCCATCTTCTTTCTCCAACAATCCTAGACCAAGTAGCTACCAGCGTTACACGCGGCGCTTCTTGGGAGGACGACAACCGTTGTGCGGGATCGGAGTCACATCAGTAATGTTAGTGATGCGGAAACCAGCCGCGTTCAGGGCGCGGATGGAAGACTCACGACCGGGACCCGGACCTTTGACCATGACTTCCAGGTTCTTGACGCCATATTCTTTGGCCATCTCACCAGCGCGTTCAGCAGCTACCTGAGCAGCGAACGGGGTGGACTTACGAGAACCACGGAAACCGGAACCACCAGAAGTAGCCCAAGACAGAGCGTTGCCCTGACGGTCAGTAATGGTCACGATTGTGTTGTTGAAAGATGCATGAACGTGCGCAATACCGTCGCTCACTTGCTTTTTAACGCGCTTGCGAGCACGAGTCGGAGTTTTAGCCATTTTCTACCTTCCCGTTACTTCTTGATAGCCTTGCGCGGACCCTTACGGGTACGAGCGTTGGTCTTGGTACGTTGACCACGAACAGGCAGGCTACGACGGTGACGCAAACCACGGTAGCAACCCAGATCCATCAAACGCTTGATGTTCATGGAAATCTGACGACGCAGGTCACCTTCAACGGTGAATTTACCTACTTGTTCACGCAGACTCTCGATCTGAGCTTCGTCCAGGTCTTTAATTTTCACATTCTCAGCGATACCGGCTGCGGCACAGATGGCCTTGGAGCGGGTACGACCGACGCCATAAATAGCAGTCAAAGCGATGACTGCATGCTTATGGTCAGGAATGTTAATGCCAGCGATACGGGCCACTATTCACTCCTACATATAGTAGATTACGACCACCACAAAGCCCGTGAGCGGATACGTGGCGGTCAACCAATACACAACAAAAGTTGGCTGGCTATAGTAGCCAGCACAACTATTTGTTGCAAGTACTAACCGTAAAAAATTAGCCTTGGCGCTGTTTATGCTTTGGCTCGCTGCAAATCACACGCACCACACCGTGACGCTTGATGATTTTGCAGTTACGGCAGATTGCCTTAACGGAAGCACGAACTTTCATTGCTTAACTCCGTAACTACGCCGACCTTTAGCGGCCGTAGCCCTTCAGGTTGGCCTTCCTCAGGACGTCACCATATTGATGAGACATCATATGGGTTTGTACCTGAGCCATGAAGTCCATGATAACCACCACAATAATCAGCAGCGAAGTGCCACCGAAGTAGAACTGTACGTTCCAAGCAGTCATCAGGAACTGGGGTACCAGACAGATAAAGGTTATATAGAGCGCACCTGCCAATGTCAGGCGAGTCATAACCTTATCGATATAACGTGCTGTCTGCTCGCCCGGGCGGATCCCCGGGATAAAGGCTCCACTCTTCTTCAGGTTATCTGCTGTCTCGCGGGGGTTGAACACCAGCGCGGTATAGAAGAAACAGAAAAAGATAATGGCTGCTGCATACAGCATCTCGTAAAGCGGCTGACCCGGCTGCAGGACCATAGAGACCTGTTGCAGGATATCAGCGACTTTACCCTCACCCTGACCAAACCAGGAGGTAATGGTCCCCGGGAAGAGGATGATACTGGATGCGAAAATCGCAGGAATCACACCAGCCATATTCACTTTCAACGGCAGGTGTGTGCTTTGCGCAGCAAATACCTGGCGGCCTTGTTGACGCTTGGCATAGTTAACGACGATACGACGCTGACCACGCTCCACGAACACCACAAAGTAAGTCACTGCGAAAACAATCAAGCCCAGCAACAACAACAGCAGGATGTGCAATTCCCCTTGACGTGCCTGTTCGGCCGTAGCGCCAATGGCATGCGGCAGACCAGCAACGATACCTGTGAAAATAATCAACGAGATACCATTACCAATCCCACGCTCGGTAATCTGCTCACCCAACCACATCAAGAACATGGTACCGGTGACCAGACTCACAACCGCTGTGAAATAGAAGCCCAAACCCGGATGAGTCACGAGTCCTTGCATCATATTCGGCAGACCGGTTGCAATACCAATGGCCTGGAAAGTTCCCAAAACCAGCGTGCCCCAACGGGTATATTGGCTAATCTTGCGACGGCCGGATTCACCCTCTTTCTTGAGTTCAGCAAGAGCAGGATGAACCACTGTCAGCAGCTGGATAATGATCGACGCCGAAATGTACGGCATGATCCCCAACGCAAGAATAGAAGCACGCGATAGTGCACCACCACTGAACATGTTGAACATCTCAATGATGGTGCCCTTCTGTTGCTGGAACAACTCGGCCAGTACGGCGGCGTCAATACCAGGAATCGGCACATAAGAGCCTGCACGGAAAACGATAATCGCCCCGAGAACGAAGAGCAGACGGCTCTTTAGTTCACTCAGACCACCCTGTGCTTTAACATCCAATCCTGGTTTCTTAGCCATTGTACTGATTATTCCTCGATTTTACCGCCAGCGGCCTCGATGGCTGCACGTGCACCTTTGGTGACGGACAGACCACGAACGGTCACAGCACGGTCAATGTTGCCAGACAGAACAACTTTAGCGAACACGATGTTCTTGGTCAGAACGCCGGCTTGCTTCAGAGTGCTCACGTCGACTACATCACCTTCTACCAGGGCGATTTCGTTCAGGCGCACTTCGGCAGATACCAAAGATTTGCGAGAGAAGAAACCGAACTTCGGCAGACGGATTTTCAAAGGCATCTGGCCGCCTTCGAAACCGTTGCGGACTTTACCGCCACCGGAACGAGAGGTTTGACCTTTAACACCACGACCACCGGTCTTGCCCAGACCAGAACCGATACCACGGCCCGGACGGTGCTTAACGCGCTTGGAACCAGCGGCCGGAGACAGAGTATTCAGACGCATGCTTAGCCCTCCACCTTAACCATGTAATAAACCTGGTTGATCATACCACGTACGCAAGGAGTATCTTCCAGCTCAACGGTGTGACCAATGCGACGCAGACCCAGACCACGCAGAGTCGCCTTGTGCTTTGGCAGACGGCCGATAGAGCTGCGAGTTTGAGTTACTTTTACAGTGTTAGCCATGTCGCATTACCCCAGAATTTCTTCAACGCGCAGACCACGCTTGGCAGCGATCTGTTCCGGTGACTGACCGTGAACCAGAGCGTCTACAGTTGCGCGAACAACGTTGATTGGGTTGGTGGAACCGTAGGTCTTAGCCAGCACGTTGTGGATACCAGCAACTTCCAGAACGGCACGCATGGCGCCGCCTGCGATGATACCAGTACCTTGAGAGGCCGGCTTCATGAACACGGTGGAACCGGAGTGAACACCTTTCACCGGGTGGTGCAGGGTGCCGTTGTTCAGTTCAACCTTGTTCAGGTTACGCTTGGCCTGTTCCATTGCTTTTTGAATAGCAGCCGGAACTTCACGGGCTTTACCGTAACCGTAACCTACACGGCCGTTACCATCACCCACCACGGTCAACGCGGTGAAGGACATGATACGACCACCTTTAACAGTTTTCGAAACACGGTTTACTGCAATGAGCTTTTCTTGCAGTTCGCCGGCTTGAGATTCGACTTTAGCCATCTTCGACTCCTAGCTTAGAACTGAAGACCAGCGTCACGTGCGGCAGCTGCCAGGGCAGCGATGCGACCGTGATACTTGAAACCGGAACGATCGAAAGATACGTTCTGAACGCCTTTGGCAATAGCACGCTCAGCGATAGCTTTACCTACAGCGGTAGCCGCATCTGCGTTACCGGTGTATTTCAGAGCTTCACTGATGGCTTTCTCTACTGTGGAAGCAGAGGCCAGAACTTCGGAACCGTTGGCTGCAATAACCTGCGCATAGATATGACGCGGGGTACGGTGAACAACCAGACGGGTAGCTCCCAGTTCCTGCATCTTTTTCCGAGCACGAGTAGCACGACGGAGACGAGCTGCTTTCTTGTCCATAGTGTTACCTTACTTCTTCTTAGCTTCTTTAGTACGCACTTGCTCGTTGGCATAGCGTACACCCTTGCCCTTGTAGGGCTCCGGAGCGCGGTAAGCACGGATATCGGCGGCGACTTGGCCAACCAGCTGCTTGTCGACACCACGCAGAACGATTTCTGTGGCAGTCGGGCACTCAGCGGTCACACCAGCCGGCAGCGCATGCTCTACCGGGTGAGAGAAGCCCAGAGCCAGCGCAACAGCATTGCCCTTGATGGAGGCTTTATAACCTACACCAACCAGCTGCAGCTTGCGCTCGAAGCCTTGGGTAACACCGATTACCATGTTGTTGACCAATGCACGGGCAGTACCGGCCTGAGCGTCAGCACCAGCGATGCCGTCGCGCGGGGCGAACTTCAGTACATTGTCTTCTTTGGTCACTTCTACACCGGCGTGAATAGAGCGAACCAGGGAACCTTTACCACCTTTGATAGACAGTTCCTGGCCGTTCAGAGTCACCTCTACGCCAGCAGGAATAGTGACGGGTGCCTTAGCAACACGAGACATTTCCTACCTCCTATTAAGCGACGTAGCAGATGATCTCACCGCCCATGCTTGCTTTACGGGCAGCACGGTCAGTCATCACACCTTTAGACGTGGACACGATAGCAACACCGAGACCGCCCATAACTTTCGGCAGATCAGTAGTGCGCTTGTAAATACGCAGGCCGGGACGGCTCACGCGTTGGATCAGTTCTACAACTGGCTTGCCCTGGAAATATTTCAGTTCAATTTCCAGTTCCGGCTTCACGTCACCAGCTACGGAGTAGCCAGCGATGTAACCTTCTTCTTTCAGCACTTTGGCGATAGCCACTTTCAGCTTGGAAGAAGGCATGGAAACCGCAACTTTGCTCGCCGCCTGACCGTTACGGATGCGGGTCAGCATATCCGCGATCGGATCTTGCATGCTCATAAGTCTAACTCCCGAGATTCGTTACCAAGAAGCCTTCTTCAGGCCCGGAATTTCGCCCTTCATGGCATGCTCACGCACCTTGATGCGAGACAGGCCAAACTTGCGCAGGAAACCGTGCGGACGACCAGTAATATTGCAACGGTTACGCTGGCGGGACGGACTGGAATCACGGGGCAGCTGTTGCAGTTGCAGTACAGCATCCCAACGCGCTTCTTCAGAAGCGTTCATGTCAACGATGATAGCTTTCAGCTCGGCACGCTTGGTCGCGTACTTGGCTACCAGCTTGGCACGCTTTGCTTCGCGCGCTTTCATGGATGTTTTAGCCATAACCCTAACCTTACTTGCGGAATGGGAAGTTAAAGGCAGCCAGCAGAGCACGGCCTTCTTCATCGGTATTCGCGGAAGTGGTGATGGTGATATCCAGACCACGGACGCGATCGACTTTGTCATAGTCGATTTCCGGGAAGATGATCTGCTCACGCACGCCCATGGAGTAGTTACCACGACCGTCGAACGCTTTAGCGTTCAGGCCACGGAAGTCACGGATACGCGGTACGGAGATGCAGATCAGCCGTTCCAGGAACTCCCACATACGCTCGCCACGCAGGGTTACTTTACAACCTATCGGGTAGCCTTCACGAATCTTGAAGCCCGCAACAGATTTGCGAGCTTTGGTGATCAGCGGCTTCTGACCGGAAATGGCAGCCATATCGGCAGCAGCATTTTCCAGCAACTTCTTGTCAGAGATCGCTTCACCAACACCCATGTTCAGGGTGATTTTCTCGATCCGAGGGACTTGCATGATAGTCTTGTAACCGAACTGCTTTGACAGTTCATTTACTACATCGGATTTGTAGTAATCATGCAGTTTCGCCATCGTTAAACTCCAATTACTTCACAAGTTCGCCGGTGGATTTGAAGAAACGAACTTTTTTGCCGTCTTCAATCCGGAAACCAACGCGGTCAGCTTTGCCAGTGGCAGAGTTGAACAGCGCTACGTTTGATACATCGATGGGGGCTTCTTTGGTGACGATACCGCCAGCCTGACCCAGTGCGGGTACCGGCTTCTGGTGTTTCTTCACCTGATTGATGCCTTCCACGATTACCTTACCTTTAGCAATCAGAACCTGAGTGACTTTGCCACGCTTGCCCTTGTCTTTGCCGGTAAGAACAATCACTTCGTCTTCGCGACGGATTTTAGCTGCCATCGTTCGACTCCTTACAGTACTTCGGGTGCCAGGGACACAATCTTCATGAACTTCTCATTACGCAGTTCACGGGTCACCGGGCCAAAAATACGAGTACCGATTGGCTGTTGGTTGTTGTTAAGCAACACAGCCGCATTGTTGTCGAAACGGATGACAGAGCCGTCCGGACGACGAACGCCTTTACGGGTGCGTACGACCACCGCGTTATACACATCACCTTTCTTCACTTTACCGCGAGGAATGGCTTCCTTGATGGAAACCTTGATGATGTCGCCGATGCCGGCGTAACGGCGGTGCGAGCCACCCAGAACCTTAATACACATTACACTGCGAGCGCCGGAGTTGTCGGCAACACCCAGCATACTTTGCATCTGGATCATCTTAGTGCTCCGCTTTGTTTACTTCTTATCCCTAATGGGATCTGGCTGCCTTCAAAAGGCGCGAAACTATAACACAGGATTTTCAGAAAAGGTAGCCTAAAAAACAAACGGCCCCTGAAAGGGGCCGCTTGGACTACAAAGTACCGATTAGGCCTTTTCTACAACGGCAACCAGGGTCCAGGACTTGGTCTTGGACAGCGGGCGGCATTCGCGGATTTCCACGAGGTCGCCAGCTTTGCATTCGTTGTTTTCGTCATGCACGTGCAGCTTGGTAGTGCGCTTGATGATCTTACCGTAGATCGGGTGCTTTACCTTGCGCTCGATAGCAACAGTGATGGACTTGTCCATCTTGTCGCTGATTACACGACCTTGCAGAGTACGGATCTTGTCAGTCATTACGCACCTGCCTTCTCAGTCAGTACAGTCTTGATACGTGCGACGTCACGACGCACTTGTTTCAGAGTGTGAGTCTGAGCCAGCTGGCCGGTGGACGCTTGCATGCGCATGTTGAATTGCTCACGCAGCAGGCCCAGCAGCTCCTGGTTCAGTTCTTCGACGCTCTTTTGACGCAGATCTTGGGCTTTCATCACATCACCGTCTTAATTACGAAAGTGGTCTGAACAGACAGCTTAGCTGCGGCCAGGGCAAACGCTTCACGCGCCAGAGCCTCAGGTACACCGTCCATCTCGTACAGAACCTTGCCAGGCTGGATCGGGCAAACCCAGTATTCCACGTTACCCTTACCTTTACCCATACGAACTTCGAGGGGTTTTTCGGTGATGGGCTTGTCCGGGAACACACGGATCCAGATCTTACCTTGACGCTTAACGTGACGGGTCATGGCACGACGGGCTGCTTCGATTTGACGAGCAGTCAGTTGACCACGGGATGTCGCCTTCAGGCCAAAGGTACCGAAGGATACTTCGTTACCAGAGGTGGCCAGACCGCGGTTACGACCCTTGTGGGTCTTGCGGAATTTAGTACGCTTAGGTTGCAACATTTACCGAATCTCCTTACTTAGCAGCGCGGCGCTTGTTGTCACGCTTGGGCTTTGCAGGAGCTTGCTCTTGAGCAGCGGCAGCGTTAACAGCAGCCAGACCGCCCAGAACTTCGCCCTTGAAGATCCAAACTTTAACGCCGATCACACCGTAAGTGGTGTGGGCTTCAGAAGTTGCGTAGTCGATGTCGGCACGCAGGGTGTGCAACGGCACACGACCTTCACGGTACCATTCGGTACGCGCGATTTCAGCGCCGCCCAGACGACCGGAAACTTCCACTTTGATGCCCTTGGCACCCAGGCGCATTGCGTTCTGTACGGCGCGCTTCATAGCACGACGGAACATTACACGACGCTCCAGCTGGGAAGTGATGCTGTCGGCAACAAGTTTGCCATCCAGCTCCGGCTTGCGGACTTCGGAAATGTTGATCTGAGCAGGCACGCCAGCAATAGTGGCTACAGCTTTGCGCAGCTTCTCAACGTCTTCGCCTTTCTTACCGATGACAACACCCGGACGAGCGGTGTGAATGGTCACACGGATGCTCTTGGCCGGACGCTCAATGGTGATCTTGGACAAGGACGCGTTTTTCAGTTCCTTGGTCAGGAACTGGCGTACTTGAAAATCGCTGTACAGGTTGTCAGCGAAGTCTTTGGTGTTCGCGAACCAGGTAGAATTCCAAGGCTTGGTAATACCCAGGCGAATGCCATTAGGATGTACTTTCTGACCCATTGCTTATCTCCCAGCCTTAGCGTCGGATACCACTACAGTGATGTGAGCGGTACGCTTGAGGATACGATCCGCACGACCTTTGGCACGCGGACGGATGCGCTTCATGGAGGGACCTTCGTCGACCATGATAGTAGCAACACGCAGCGCGTCGATATCGGCGCCTTCGTTGTGCTCAGCGTTTGCAATGGCAGATTCCAGCACTTTCTTAACCAGCACTGCAGCCTTTTTCGGGCTGAAGGTCAGGATATTCAGAGCCTTGTCTACGGACAGACCACGTACTTGATCGGCTACCAGACGAGCTTTCTGGGCAGAAGTACGGGCATAACGGTGTTTAGCGATAGCTTCCATCATTTATCCCTTAGCGCTTCTTAGCCTTCTTATCAGCAGCATGGCCGCGATAAGTACGAGTCGGTGCGAATTCACCCAGTTTGTGACCGATCATTTCTTCGGTAACGAAAACCGGAACGTGCTGACGACCATTATGGACAGCGATGGTCAAACCGATCATGTTCGGGATGATCATTGAACGACGGGACCAGGTTTTAACCGGCTTTTTATCCCCGCTTTCCACCGCTTTCTCTACCTTCTTCAGCAAGTGCAGGTCAATAAATGGACCCTTCTTGAGAGAACGTGGCATGGTGATTCCTCTATGTTAACAATTACTTGTTACGACGACGTACGATGTACTTGTCGGTACGCTTGTTCTTACGGGTCTTGAAGCCTTTAGCCTTCTGGCCCCATGGGGACACAGGCTGCATGCCCTTGTTACGACCCTCACCACCACCGTGCGGGTGGTCAACCGGGTTCATCGCCATACCGCGAACGGTCGGACGAATACCACGCCAGCGGTTTGCACCGGCTTTACCCAGTTGACGCAACATGTGCTCGGAGTTACCGACTTCACCGATGGTAGCGCGGCACTCGGCCAGAACTTTACGTACTTCGCCGGAACGCAGACGCAGAGTTACATAGTTACCTTCACGAGCCAGGATCTGGATGAAAGTACCAGCGGAACGAGCCAGCTGGGCACCTTTACCAGGCTTCATCTCTACAGCGTGAACGGTAGAACCAACCGGGATGTTGCGCATCGGCAGGGCGTTACCTACCTTGATGGCTGCATCAGCACCAGAAGCGATCGCGTCACCAGCTTTCAGGCCTTTCGGAGCCAGGATGTAACGACGCTCACCGTCTGCATACAACACCAGAGCGATGTTAGCGGTACGGTTCGGATCGTATTCCAGACGCTCTACTTTAGCCGGAATACCGTCTTTGTCGCGCTTGAAGTCGACGATACGGTAGTGCTGCTTGTGACCACCACCGATATGACGGGTAGTGATGCGACCGTTGTTGTTACGACCACCGGACTTGCTTTTGCTGTCCAGCAGAGCGGCGAAGGGCTTGCCCTTGTACAGCTCTTGATTGACGATCTTGACGACGTGGCGGCGGCCCGGAGAAGTAGGCTTGCACTTAACGATTGCCATTTTTGAGAACTCCTCTTACTCGGCTGCGCCCATGAAGTCGATGTCCTGACCAGCTTTCAGGGTCACATAGGCCTTTTTCCAATCGGAACGACGGCCTACGCGTGCACCTGCGCGCTTGGTCTTACCCTTCATGTTCAGGGTACGGACGGTCTCAACTTCGACCTCGAACAGTTTCGCAACTGCAGCTTTGACTTCCGCCTTGGTGGCATCAACAGCAACTTTGAACACGATAGTGTTCTGCTTTTCTGCGACCATGGTGCTCTTTTCAGAGATGTGCGGAGCCTTCAGAACTTTCAGCAGACGCTCTTCACGGATCATGCCAGCATCTCCTCGATTTGCTTAACTGCGTCAGCAGTCATCAGAACCTTGTCGAAAGCGATCAGGCTGACCGGGTCGATACCGGCAACGTCACGCACGTCAACTTTGTACAGGTTGCGAGCAGCCAGGAACAGGTTCTCATCGACTTCAGCAGTCACGATCAGAACGTCAGTCAGTTCCATTTCTTTCAGCTTGGCGATCAGTTCTTTGGTCTTCGGAGCTTCGATGCCGAACTTCTCAACAACGATCAGGCGCTCTTGACGTACCAGCTCGGACAGAATGCTACGGATAGCGCCGCGGTACATCTTCTTGTTTACTTTCTGGCTGTGATCTTGCGGCTTAGCAGCAAAAGTCACACCACCGGAACGCCAAATGGGCGAACGGATGGAGCCAGCACGGGCACGACCAGTACCCTTCTGACGCCACGGCTTTTTGCCGCCACCAGACACTTCAGAGCGAGTCAGCTGCGCACGAGTACCCTGACGGGCACCAGCGGCATAAGCAACGACAACCTGGTGAACCAGAGCTTCGTTGAATTCGCGCCCGAAGGTAGTCTCGGAAACTTCAAGAGCGCTCTTGGCGTCTTTCATTACCAATTCCATTACTATCTCCTCAGACGTTACGCTTTGACGGCAGGTTTAACGATCACGTTGCCGTTGGTTGCACCCGGTACTGCACCTTTGATGAGCAGCAGGTTGCGTTCAGCGTCAACACGAACCAGTTCCAGGTTCTGAGTCGTTACACGCTCAGCACCCATGTGACCAGCCATCTTTTTGCCCTTGAATACACGACCCGGAGTCTGGTTCTGACCGATAGAACCCGGAACGCGGTGAGACAAGGAGTTACCGTGGGTCATATCCTGGGTGCGGAAGTTGTGGCGCTTAACAGTACCAGCAAAGCCCTTACCTTTGGATGTGCCGGTAACGTCTACCAGCTTAACGTCAGCGAGAAGATCTACTTTCAGCTCGCTACCAACAGTGAAAGTTTCACCGTTGTTCAGGCGGAATTCCCACAGACCGCGACCGGCTTCTACACCAGCTTTGGCGAAGTGGCCAGCTTCCGGCTTGGTTACACGGCTGGCTTTCTTGGCGCCAGTGGTAACCTGAATAGCGTTGTAGCCGTCGGTTTCTACAGATTTGACCTGAGTTACACGGTTAGCTTCAACTTCGATAACAGTCACCGGGATAGAAACGCCATCTTCAGTGAAGATGCGAGTCATACCCACTTTGCGACCTACAAGACCGATTGTCATTGTTATCAACCTCTTTCCGTAATTAACCCAGGCTGATCTGGACGTCTACACCAGCTGCCAGATCCAGACGCATCAGGGCGTCTACGGTCTTGTCAGTCGGCTCAACGATGTCTACCAGACGCTTGTGAGTGCGGATCTCGTACTGATCACGCGCATCTTTGTTGACGTGCGGGGAGATCAGGACGGTGAAGCGCTCTTTGCGAGTCGGCAGCGGAATAGGACCGCGAACCTGCGCGCCAGTGCGCTTTGCAGTTTCAACGATTTCCGCAGTGGATTGATCAATCAGGCGATGATCAAAAGCCTTCAGGCGGATACGGATTCTTTGGTTCTGCATTGACAGAGCTCCAATAGATAAAAGAACATAAATCAACACCGCCCGACCGAGATTTCTCCCGCCAGAGGTGCGATTTTTCACGTTTCCTCCCATATCGGGAGGACTGTATGGCTGGTCTCTGCAAGCAGTAAACTCAGCAACAGACATATCGTCTGGCTTACCTCATGGGTAAGCGGAGGGGATTATACGGATTTTTCAAATTTGCGCAAGGGAGAGCGAACAGATTATGCGCAGTTTTATGTGACAGATGGATCTCGCCTGCGGCAACGCGCTCTGCTGCCAACACCCAGGTAACGACAATGTTACAAGCAGACTGGTAGACTGTGCGCTTGCCTCTGTCAGTGGAACGACATCCCATGCTCAAAGATCAAAAGAAAGCCTATCAGTATGGCCTCTGCGCCGTTGCCCTCTGGTCGACGGTCGCCACAGCCTTCAAGATCTCCCTCGCCTATTTCGAACCTGTGCAACTGTTGCTTGTGGCCGCCTTCACCTCGACTCTCACGCTGACAGCCGTCGTCGCCAAACAGGGCAAGCTGCCGCTGCTGGGGAGCTACATCAAGGCCCGCCCTTTCTACTACCTGACTCTGGGTGTGCTGAACCCCTTTCTCTATTACTTGTTGCTGTTCAAGGCGTATGACCTGCTGCCTGCCCAGCAGGCACAGACCCTCAACTACACTTGGGCTATCACTCTCAGTCTGCTTGCCGTCCCCTTTCTCGGCCAGAAGCTGCGTCGGCGCGATGGCGTAGCCATCGTGTTGGGATATTTTGGCGCACTGGTGATCGCTACCAGAGGGGATGTATTCGGCCTGCAGTTCGACAGCCCCCTCGGCGTGACGCTGGCACTGGTCTCGACCCTCATCTGGGCCAGCTACTGGATCCTCAACACCCGCAATCAGGGGGATCCCATCGTCAGCCTGTTGCTCGGCTTTATGATCAGCCTGCCCTTTATCGTCGTTGCGACCTGGTTGCTCTCCGATTTTGCCATGACCGCCTGGCAGGGATGGGCTGGAGCCATTTATGTGGGACTGTTCGAGATGGGTTTCGGTTTCGTGCTCTGGCTGATGGCCCTGCGCCACGCTACCAACACAGCCCCCATCAGCAACCTCATCTTCATCTCGCCGTTTGCCTCGCTGGTGCTGCTCAACCTGTTGATCGGCGAAGCTATCCATCCGGCCACCCCCATCGGGTTGGCGCTCATCGTTGCCGCCCTGCTGATCCAGCAGCTCAAGTACGGCAAACGCTATCGTGCATCAGCCGATACAAAGAGCTGACCATGCAGAAGGGCGTATCCACGGATACGCCCTTCTCTCAATCCATCCACTCCTGTGGCTGATGTTTTGGCAGCCGCATCTCGACCAGCAAGCCGCCGAGCTCCGAGCTCCCCAACCGGATAGTACCGTGGTGCTGGGCGACAATTTTGGCCACAATTGCCAACCCCAAGCCACTGCCACCGACAGTGCGGGCGATATTCCCCTGAGTAAATGGTTTCAGTACCCGGGAATAGTCCTGCTCGGGGATGCCGGGGCCATCATCGGAGAGGCGCAGACGCACCCAGTGCCCATCGTCCTTCAATTCGGCATGCAACCTGCTCGCCCCATAGCGTAGCGAGTTGCTTGAGAGGTTGTTCAGCACCCGCCGGATGCTGACCGGATTGCAAGCCACCCGCACAGCCTCTTGTGGCAGCGCCAGATCGACGTCCAGCCCCTGCTCCGAATAGATCAACAGGGTATCGTGCACCAGCTGGGTCAGATCGACAGGTACCGGAGCCTGCCCCTCATCCGGGCGGATGTAATCGATGAACTGATCGATGATGGCATTGGACTCATCAATATCTGAGTTGATGCTCTCCTTGAGATATTCGTCACCGGAGGACATCATCTCGGTAGCCAGCCGGATACGGGTCAGCGGGGTTCGCAGGTCATGGGAAACCCCCGCCATCATCAGGTTACGCTCTTCGATCAGGCTCTTGATGGAGTGGGACATATGGTTGAAGGTGCGGGTCAGACGGCGTACCTCCCGTGACCCCAGCTCTCCCAGCGCCTCGGGGAAATGTCCCTTGGCCACGGCAACCGCGCCAGCCTCGAGATCCTCGAGCGGACGAACCAACTGGCGTGCAAAGCGCCAGGCCGCAAACAGGGTGATCACCAGCAGCACGCTCAGATAGATGATGAGGGGTTCGATATCGTCATCTTCAATCTCGGTCAGCGGGATCCGCACCCAGATTTTGCTGGCCTGTGGCGGCTGGATCCAGATGATGTAGTGATCCTGGATCTCGACCCGCACCTTGGCCGGGCCACCCAGTTCGCGGCTTATGTTCTCCTCCAGATAGGGGTACGGCTTGGCATCGTTGAAGCCATGCTGCACCGCCTCGCTCTGGGTATAGATGTCGGTACCGGTCGTCACATAGACCAGCGCCTCGGCATCTTCACTCAACGCCAGCTGCTCGGTATTGACCGGAAAGATCAGCTTGACCTGATTGGCCAGCAGGTGACTGATCTGTTTGACGGTGGGTGCCAGCAGATAGTTGTAGAAGGTGACATAGGAGACCGCTTGATAGACCACCAGAACGGCGGCCAGGAACCAGAGCATGCGCGAGAACATGCTGCCGACCTTTTTCATGCACCGTCACCATCTGGTACAAACACATACCCCAGACCCCAGACGGTCTGTAGATAGCGGGGCTGGGCCGGATCCTGCTCCAGCAGGCGGCGCAAGCGGGAAACCTGAACATCGATGCTGCGCTCGGTGGCGGTGTATTCGCGGCCACGGGCCAGATTCATCAGCTTGTCGCGGGAGAGCGGTTCACGCGGATGGCTGACCAGCACCTTGAGCACCGCAAACTCACCGCTGGTGAGCGCCATAGGCTCGCCATCCCGGCTCAGCTCGCGGGTCGCGAGATTGAGCTGGAAGGCCCCGAAGTTGACCACCTTCTCTGCAGCCGAGGGGGCCCCGGGCAACTCGACGGTATGACGGCGCAGCACGGCACGGATCCGCGCTAGCAGTTCGCGGGGGTTGAACGGCTTGGGCAGATAGTCATCGGCCCCCATCTCGAGCCCGACGATGCGATCCACTTCATCCCCCTTGGCGGTGAGCATCAGCACCGGGATCTGGTTACCCGCTTCCCGCAGACGGCGGCAGATGGAGAGCCCATCCTCCCCCGGCAACATCAGGTCGAGCACCATCAGGCTGAAGTTTTCACGAGTCAGCAAGCGATCGGCCTGCTCGCCATTGGCCACGCCGCGCACCACGAATCCCTGCTCGGTGAGATAGCGTTCCAACAGGGAACGTAATTTCAGGTCATCGTCCACGACCAGGACCTTGTATTGCTGCTGACTCATTGCTTTGCCTCTTCATTCTTTAGCTGCCCCCAATACTAGGGGGGGATATAGCGGGAGCAAAGCACAAATATGTTACCGGTTATTACCCGTCCCGAGAGCGTGACGGCCATCAAGTCACTGCGCTGGCCAGCGACTCCCTGAATGGCGCCAGCCGAGCCATCACGATTTCCCTCGACAGCAAGAGGACAAAAGCTAATATTCCCGAGCAGTTAGCGATGAATACCCCTCTTTGACCAGGTCCGCATCAC
Source organism: Aeromonas sp. FDAARGOS 1405 (assembly GCF_019048265.1). Classification (NCBI taxonomy): domain Bacteria; kingdom Pseudomonadati; phylum Pseudomonadota; class Gammaproteobacteria; order Aeromonadales; family Aeromonadaceae; genus Aeromonas; species Aeromonas sp. FDAARGOS 1405. Next base: position 1,049,611 of record NZ_CP077311.1, read on the forward strand.
CATGAAGACAAAGCTGATCACCCGCGAAGGCTACAACAAGCTGAAAGAAGAGCTCGATTTCCTCTGGCGCCAGGAGCGCCCCGAGGTAACCAGAAAGGTGGCATGGGCCGCCAGCCTGGGGGATCGCAGCGAAAATGCCGACTACCAGTACAACAAGAAGCGGCTGCGGGAGATCGACCGGCGGGTGCGCTACCTGCGCAAATGCCTCGAAGAGCTGGGGATCGTCGACTATGCCCCCGCGCAGGAGGGCAAGGTCTTCTTCGGCGCCTGGGTCGAGGTGGAAAACGATGAGGGCGAGACCAAGCGCTTTCGCATCGTCGGCTATGACGAGATCTTCGAGCGCAAGGATTACATCTCCATCGACTCCCCCATGGCCCGCGCCCTGCTCAAGAAAGAGGTCGGTGATGAGGCCATCGTCCGTACGCCAGTTGGTGACGTCTGCTGGTATATCAACGAGATCAGCTACCCCAAATAGCCGGACTGCTGGCGCGCTGCTTGCCACAGCCACATCCTGAGTCACAGGTGCAACGGCAAGATAGGCGCCCTCCCCTGCGACTTTATCAGTCTGACGGGTGCAGACCCCGGCGCAGGGTGGCATCCCGCAACACGACCCCATATAGTGCTCACACTTGGCGCCTGATGGCGCGGACTCGACCACAGAGGCCCTCAACAACATCATGATGCAAACCATAGAGAGACAGATTGCCGGTGAGCTCCATGCTCGCCCCGAGCAGGTGCAGGCCGCAGTGCGCCTGCTGGATGAAGGCTCGACCGTGCCCTTTATCGCCCGTTACCGTAAAGAGGTGACCGGCGGTCTGGACGACAGCCAACTACGTACCCTGGAGAGCCGCCTCGGCTATCTGCGTGAACTGGAAGATCGCCGTCAGGTGATCATTCGCTCCATCGAAGAGCAGGGCAAACTGACCCCCGAGCTGATGCGCGAATTGAATGGCGCCGACAGCAAGACCCGGCTGGAAGATCTCTACCTCCCCTACAAGCCCAAGCGCCGCACCAAGGGGCAGATGGCGATCGAAGCCGGGTTGGAGCCGCTTGCCAACCTGCTGCTCAGCGACCCGATGCAGGATCCCGAGCAAGCTGCAGCCACCTTCCTCAATCCCGAACAGGGCATTGCCGACAGCAAAGCGGCCCTCGACGGCGCCCGCTATATCCTGATGGAGCGCTTCGCCGAGCAGGCCGACCTGCTGGAGAAGCTGCGGGACTACCTGTGGCAGAATGCCACCCTGCGCGCCCGCGTGGTGGCAGGCAAGGAGCAGGAAGGGGCAAAGTTCAAGGATTACTTCGAACACGACGAACCACTGCACAAGGCCCCCTCCCACCGGGTGCTGGCCATGTTGCGCGGCCGCAATGAGGGGCTCCTCAATCTGGCGCTGGTCACCGGTGAAGACGAGAGTGCCAGCCCCTGCGAAGGGATCATTGCCCACCACCTCAAGCTCAATCTGCAGAACCGCCCGGCCGACAAATGGCTGCAGGGGGTAGTGAGCTGGACCTGGAAGATCAAGCTCTCCCTGCAGATGGAAACCGAACTGATCGGCCGCATCCGCGAATCGGCAGAGGAGGAGGCAATCAAGGTGTTCGCCATGAACCTCAAGGATCTGCTGATGGCGGCCCCGGCGGGCATGCGCTGCACCATGGGGCTGGATCCGGGCATCCGCACCGGGGTCAAGGTTGCCGTGGTGGATGCCACCGGCAAGCTGGTCGATCACGCCACCATCTATCCGTTCGAACCGAAACGCCAGATTGATCAGAGCCTCAAGACCCTGAGCGAGCTGTGCCAGAAACACAAGGTCGAGCTCATCAGCATCGGCAACGGTACCGCCTCGCGGGAGACCGACCGGCTGGTGAGCGACCTGTTCGAGCGCTACCCCGCCGCCAAGGCGCAGAAGATAGTGGTGAGCGAAGCAGGAGCCTCGGTCTACTCCGCCTCCGAACTCGCCTCTCAGGAGTTCCCGGATCTCGACGTCTCGATCCGTGGCGCCGTCTCCATCGCCCGCCGCCTGCAAGACCCGTTGGCCGAACTGGTCAAGATCGATCCCAAGAGTATCGGGGTCGGCCAGTATCAGCACGACGTCGGCCAGAGCCAGCTGGCCCGTCGGCTGGATGCCGTGGTTGAGGATTGCGTGAACGCGGTCGGGGTCGATGTGAACACCGCCTCGGTCGCCCTGCTCAACCGGGTTTCCGGCCTCTCCCAGACGCTGGCCCAGAACATCGTCGCCTATCGGGATGAGCACGGCGCTTTCAAGAGCCGTCAGCAGTTGCTGAAAGTGAGCCGACTCGGCCCCAAAGCCTTCGAACAGTGCGCCGGCTTCCTGCGCATTCGCGGCGGCAGCAATCCCCTCGACAGCTCGGCGGTGCACCCCGAGTCCTATCCGGTGGTGGAGCGGATCCTCGCCAAGCTGGAGCAGACAGTGGAGAGCCTGCTCGGCAACAGCAGCCTGCTGCGCAGCCTGAAACCGGCCGATTACACCGATGAGCAATTCGGTGTGCCCACCGTCACCGACATCATCGGCGAGCTGGACAAGCCGGGCCGCGACCCGCGCCCCGAGTTCATAACCGCGACCTTCAAGGAAGGGGTGGAGCAGATCAGCGACCTGGTGCCAGAGATGGTACTGGAAGGGGTGGTCACCAACGTCACCAACTTCGGCGCCTTCGTCGATATCGGTGTTCATCAGGACGGTCTGGTGCACATTTCCTCCCTGACCGACCGTTTCGTCAAGGATCCCCGTGAGGTGGTCAAGGCGGGCGACATTGTGCGGGTCAAGGTGCTGGAAGTGGACGCCCCGCGCAAGCGGATCAGTCTGACCATGCGCCTCGACGCAAAGGCAGGGCAACCCGCCCGCAAGCCGGCTGAAGCGCGCAACAGCAGTGCTGGCAACACCAAACCAAGAAATGAGCCGCGCCAAAGCCCCCCTATGGGTGGTGCCATGGGCAACGCCTTCGCGGCAGCGCTCTCCAAAGCGAAAAAGTAACGACACCTTCCGGAACGCCTCTGAATGCCAAAAGCCCCGCAAGGGGCTTTTTTACACGCGAAGCTCAGGATCACTGCGTCAGGGCAGCAAGAATACTTTCGGGCTCTCCATGCTGGGCCAGCACCTCCCGCAGTCGGTTGAATGCCTTGCAGGCCTCTTGCGGATACTTGCCATAAGAGACGACGCCGGTGTGGCTCCAGCCTGCCGCCAGCATCACTTTCTTCTTGAAACTGGTTCCTTCAGTTCCCCCTCCTCCGAGCTGCATCAGAAACTGCTCCATCTGCAGGTGGGGGGGCGGTACACGGGAGAAGGTGGTGAAATCTTCCGCTTTGACTTCATCGAAATGCATGACAGCTCCTGTGAAATTGGAATGGGCCTGATCTTCAGGTTAGTTGCAAAACAGGGAAAGGAGCTGAAAGTTTGGCGAGGGTGATTCAGATATGCAGACTGAGGGACTGGGTCGAGGCCGGGCTGACAGCCTGTTGATAGCGGCCCGCGATGACGCTGTTGCGCTTGTCCATATAGGCGCTCAGAACACCGCCCGATTTCGCGCTCTGCTCGGCCATCAGCTCTTTGCGTGCCTTGGCTTCACTGGCGGCGGCGCTGCGCGCGACGGCCAGATCCTGCGCGGAAGGCTCGGCAGGCGCCAGCGCCGCAGTGCGGATCTGCTGCATCTTGGCGATGGTAGCCGCAGGGTCACCGGGTACGACACTGGTATCGATCTGGACTTCGCCACCCGTTGCATAACGCTTGCCATCCGGCCCTTGCGTAAACTGATAGGTGGGCGAGCTGGCGTACTCTCCACCCGCAGACTGGTGAGCCTGCTCGTGAGTACGCACCTCCTTGTCACGCTCGACAAGATCCTGAACCTGCTGCTCTTGCCGCTGTTGCTGCTCCTGCTGTTTGGGATCTTGCTGCTTGCGCTGCCCATCCTCACCGGTTGCCTCAACAAAACGATTGTCTGGCAGTGTCGTCGGCGCTAATTGCCCGGTTTCACGGCTGTTCTGGGAGCTCTGATTGCTGGAGGCCTGACCGGCTTTGGATTTCTCTTTCTGGGAGCCGACTTCAGATTCGGCAACGGAAGCTTGGCCCGCTCGGGCCTGAGGGATCAGTTCTGCCCGGCGATTATCCGTCCTCGCCGCTTCCACCTGAGGTTGCAGCTGTGTCGGAATAAGGGGGGGCAGACTGACATTGATGTTCATCTCACACCCGGATGTCGATCAGGGTTCCCATCATATCGCTGGCGGTCTGCACTACCTTGGCGGAAGCGCCAGCCTGCAGCTCGGCCACCTTGAGATTGACGAGCTCATCGGTCACTTGCACCTGATCCCCGCTGGGGGTGTTGAGACGGGCGATCTGATTGGATGCCTTGTCGGCAATCTGCTCGGCTCGCTGAAATCCCTGTACCCCGCTGTTGAAAGCAGAATCAATACGCATGATGTTACTCCTCTGGTCACAGCTTAATTATCCGCCAGACCAGAGGATTAATGAAGCTTGTTGGCTATTTTTTATCCAACAAAATCTCGAACGATTTCAATGAATTCGTCAGGGTGGGAGATAAAAGGTGCGTGTGAGGCCTTATTGAGGGTCACGCTGCGGCTGGCAGGATAGAGATCATCCAGCAGGGGAATGGCCGCCTTGGGTACCAATGAATCCAGTCGCCCATAGATCCGCAACCAGGGCAGATCGAGCTCCTGCAGCGGTTCGCGCAGGTCAATCTCGGCCAACAGTGTCAGTCCAGCCTCGAGTGCGGCAAACTCGGGCGCCGGCCGCTCGGCCAGCCAGTGGCGCAACTGACGGATATCGTCCCGGGCATGTTCGCTGCCCATCGCCTGGATCGCCAGAAAGCGCTCTATGGTCTGGCGAAAATCCCCCGCCAGCATCTGGTTGAAGCCGGTCAGTACCTTGGGGGCGATCCCCGGCCACTCGTCGCGGGCCATGAAACAGGGGGAGCTGGCCACGGTGATCAGGGAGTGCAGCCGATCGGGATGCATCAGCGCCAACTGGCTTGCCACCAGCCCCCCGAGCGACCAACCAAGCAGATGGCACTTCTGCGGCATGATGGCAGCCACCTGCTCGGCAAGCCAGGGCAGGCTGTAATCCACCTCGTCTGCCAGCGGGCTGTTGCCAAAACCGGGCAAATCCACTAGATGAACCCGATAGTGGGACGCCAACTGTTGGGCAATGCCATGCCAGACCGCACCATTCATCCCCCAACCGTGCAACAGCACCAGATCGGGCCCCTGGCCAAACTGCTCTACCGATATGCTCATCTAGACTAAAGATCCCTGTTCATGCTCTTGGGGTCAGCATGTTAAAGCGACTGCTCGCTAAAGCAAGCCCACTGCTCGGCAGCCACGCCGACTGGCAAGGGAGCTGCCTGCTCTGTCATCAGCCTTGTGACAACGAGCCCCTGCTCTGCAGCTGGTGTCGGCAGGCGTTGCACCAATCAGAGCCAAGATGCCGCCTCTGCGCCGCACCGCTGGCTGACTATATAAAAGAGAGCATACCGGTCTGCGGCCGCTGCCAGCGCAGACCTCCCCCCTGGGAGCGGCTGCAGGTGATCGGCGACTACCAAACCCCCTACCCCATGCTGATCCCCCGGCTCAAATATTCCGGCCAGATCCTGCTGGCGCCGCTACTGGCACGCCTCTTGGCCGATCATCTGGATGGCCGCGAGCCGCCGGAGGCGATCATTCCTGTTCCCCTGCACTGGTGGCGACAGTGGCGGCGCGGTTTCAATCAGGCGGAGGAGATCGCGCACACCCTTGGCGAGCTCACCGGCATTCCCTGCGACAACACCCTGTTGCAGCGCATCAAGGCAACCCCACAGCAAACAACTCTCAGCGCCGGGCTGCGACGGCGCAATCTGCGCGGGGCATTCCGGATCCGCCCCCACCACTATCGCCATGTTGCCCTGCTCGATGACGTTGTGACCACAGGCGCCACCGCCGGTCAGCTCAGCCGTTTGCTCCATGAGAGCGGCATCACAAAGGTAGAAGTGTGGGCAATCTGTCGTACCCTTCGGCACAGCAAGTAGCCATCGGCATGCTACCCAAGCATTAATAACCGCGTTATCATGAATACCCTAGTCGTACACTCAGGTTTATGAGGATAGTGATGATCAGCATTTCCGACGCCGCCCAGGCCCATTTCCGTAAACTGCTGGAAAAACAGCCTGATGGCACCAATATCCGGGTGTTTGTGGTCAATCCGGGAACCCAGAATGCCGAGTGTGGCGTATCGTATTGCCCGCCCGATGCCGTGGACCCGGAAGATCAACACCTGCCCTTCAGCGGCTTCGACTGCATGGTCGATCCCCTGAGCGCCCCCTTCCTGGTGGATGCCACCATCGACTTCGTGACCGATCAGATGGGCTCCCAGCTCACCCTGAAAGCACCGAACGCCAAGATGCGTAAAGTGGCCGATGACGCGCCGCTGATCGAGCGCATCGAGTACGTGTTGATGTCCGAAGTGAACCCCATGCTGGCCGGTCACGGTGGCAAAGTCACCCTGGTCGAGCTGACTGAAGACAAACTGGCCATCCTGCAGTTTGGCGGTGGTTGCAACGGTTGCTCCATGGTCGATTACACCCTGAAAGAGGGGATCGAGAAGCAGCTGCTAGAGAAGTTCCCGGGTGAGCTCAACGGTGTGAAAGACGCCACCGAGCACCAGCGCGGCGACCACTCCTACTACTGATTTGCAGCCCTTGCAGCAAAGAAAAGGCCCCGCCATCTGGCGGGGCCTTTTGCATGGACAATCGGCAGATTACTCGTCCTTCTTGTCTCGCGACAGCAGGGCGATGGCCGCCTCTTTCGGGTTCTTACCCTCGTAGAGCACCTTGAAGATCTGCTCGCAGATGGGCATCTCGACGCCGCAGCGGGCCGCCAGCAGATGCACCTCTTTGGTGTTGCGATACCCCTCCACCACCTGACCGATCTCGGTCATGGCGGTGTTCACATCCTTGCCTGCCCCGAGGGCCAGCCCGAAGCGACGGTTGCGCGACTGGTTGTCGGTACAGGTGAGCACCAGATCCCCGAGCCCCGCCATCCCCATAAAGGTTTTGGCATCGGCACCCAGCGCCGCGCCCAGACGCTGCATCTCCACCAGACCCCGGGTGATGAGCGCGGTTCTGGCATTGGCGCCAAACCCTAGCCCATCGGAAAGACCGGCACCGATGGCGATGACGTTCTTCACCGCCCCGCCCAGCTGCAGACCGACGAAGTCCGGATTGGTATAGACCCGGAACGAGCGGCCACAGTGCAGCAGATGGGAGAGATCGTCGGCGAACTCATCGTGAGTCGAGGCGACCGAGATGGCGGTCGGCAGACCGGCAGCCAGCTCCTTGGCGAAGGTGGGACCAGAGATCACCGCCAGCGGTATCTCGTCACCCAGCACTTCACGGGCCACGTCCTGCAGCAGACGGCCACTGTCCGGCTCCAGACCCTTGGTGGCCCAGGCGATACGGGTATCGGGGCGCAGGAAGGGTTTGATCCGGATCAGCACATCGCCAAATACATGGCTCGGCACGACCAGCAGCAGCACGGGAGCCGCTTGTACCGCACGTTGCAGATCCGCAGTCAGCTGCAAATCGGCGGGAAAAGGGACATCAGGCAAAAATGCCTTGTTGCAGCGGTCTTGTTCCAACTCGGCGACATGAGCGGGGTCGTGACCCCACAGCAGGGTCGGATGACCATTGCGCGCCAGAGAAATGGCAAGGGCGGAGCCATAAGACCCCGCCCCCAAGACCGAGATAGCGATCTGGTCAGCCATTATCAGGCTTCCGCAGTCGCCTGCTGGGCCTGTGCTTGCGCCATGTGCTGGGCAAACAGGGCATCGAAGTTGACCGGTGCCAGGTTCAGCTGCGGGAAGGAACCCTTGCTCACCATGTTGGCCACGGCTTCGCGGGCATACGGGAACAGGATGTTCGGGCAGAAGGCAGCCAGGCAGTGAGCCAGTTGCGGCTCCGGCAGGTTACCGATGGTGAAGATACCGGCTTGCTGTACTTCGCACAGGAAGGCGGTTTCGGTTTCCAGTTTGCAAGTCACGGTCAGAGTCAGGACAACCTCATACACGTTCTCAGCCAGGATGTTGGTCTTTGTATCCATATCCAGCTTGACGTCCGGCTGCCACTCTTTCTGGAAGATGTGCGGGGTGTTCGGCGCTTCGAAAGAGACATCCTTGGTGTAAACACGCTGGATGTGGAATTCCGGTTGTACTTCCTGGTTGTTGATCTCGTCAGCCATTTCGTTTGATTCCTTGTTATATGGATAAGTGGGCTCAGGCCCTGCTTAAATCAGCGTTTCTTGGTTACCGGCAGATTCTCTGCACGCCATTGGGCCATGCCACCGCCGAGCACGTAAACCTGCTTGAAGCCAGCTTTGCTCAGCTGACGGCCCGCGCCGCCCGCAGTCATTCCCGACTCGCACACCACTATGATGGGGGCATCTTTATGCTTTTCAACCGGGCCCAGATTATTGCTCTGGATCTGGGTCAGCGGCAGGTGCTGGGCACCGGCCAGATGGCCCTTGGCATACTCTTCCTGACTGCGAATATCCACCACGGTGGCATTCTCGCGGTTGATCAGCAGGGTCGCGGTGTGGTTGTTGACGGTTTTTACCGGGGACAAACGGGCACGCACAGTGGTGTAAACCAGGGCGCCAGCCAGACCCAACCAGGCTGCGGTCAGCAGCGGGTTACGGGCCGCAAAATCCAAATACTCTTGCATCTTCTACTATCCAGGGACCAAGACAAGGGCCCGAGTATACATGGGGGTATTGATAAGATCAGCCATCTTGGCGGCAAAGCGCGAGCAGGCTCCCATCATCATTGGGCAGCGAGCATGGCAGGAAGGGCGTGGCTTGCGGGGCCACGGGAGCGCCCCTTGGCTATCAGGTGACTATTTCGGCAGATGTAGTAATATTACGCTAGTTTCATTTCCCGCATTTTTTCCAATCCGAGAGGACATAGTCTTATGTCAACAGCTAAGAAACCTTTGGTTCTGGTCATCATGGACGGTTGGGGCTACAGCACCAAGCAAGAGCACAATGCCGTCGCTGCCGCCAAGACTCCCAACCTCGATCGTCTGGCCCGTGACTACACCAGCACCCTGATCTCCGGCTCCGGTCTGGACGTCGGTCTGCCGGATGGCCAGATGGGCAACTCCGAAGTGGGCCACGTCAACATCGGTGCCGGTCGCATCGTCTATCAGGAGCTGACCCGCATCTCCAAAGACATCCAGGACGGCGACTTCTTCCAGAACGTCGAGCTGGCCAAGGCTGTTGACGCTGCCGTCACCAACGGCAAGGCCGTGCACATCATGGGCCTGATGTCCCCGGGTGGCGTACACAGCCACGAAGAGCACATCATGGGCATGATCGAAATGGCTGCCAAGCGTGGCGCCGAGAAGATCTACCTGCATGCCTTCCTGGATGGCCGCGACGTTCCGCCGCGCTCCGCCCAGTCCTCCATCGAGCTGTTCGACGCCCTGTTCGCCAAGCTGGGCAAGGGTCGTTTCGCCTCCATGATCGGTCGTTACTTCGCCATGGATCGGGACAACCGCTGGGATCGCGTGCAGCAAGCCTATGACCTGATGACCCAGGGCAAGGGCGAGTTCACCGCCGAGAGCGCCACCGAAGCACTGGCTGCCGCCTATGCCCGCGACGAGAACGACGAGTTCGTCAAAGCCACCCGCATCGGCGAAGCTGCACCGATGGAAGATGGTGATGCACTGATTTTCATGAACTTCCGTGCCGACCGTGCCCGTGAAATCACCCGCGCCTTCGTTGACACCGACTTCACCGGCTTCGCCCGTGCAGTCGAGCCGAAGCTGAACTTCGTGATGCTGACCGAATACGCGGCCGACATCAAAACTGCCTGTGCCTACCCGCCGACCGCTCTGGTCAACACCCTGGGTGAGTGGCTGGCCAAGCAGGGCAAGACCCAGCTGCGCATCTCCGAAACCGAGAAGTATGCTCACGTCACCTTCTTCTTCAACGGTGGCGAAGAGTCCTGCTTCACCGGCGAAGATCGCGAGATCGTGGCCAGCCCGAAAGTGGCGACCTATGACCTGCAGCCGGAGATGAGCTCCGAAGAGCTGACTGACAAGCTGGTTGCGGCCATCAAGAGCGGCAAGTACGACGTCATCATCTGTAACTACCCGAATGGCGACATGGTTGGCCACACCGGTGTGTTCGATGCCGCCGTCAAAGCTTGTGAAGCCGTTGACCACTGCATCGGTCGTGTCACCGACGCGCTGGCCGAAGTGGGTGGCGAGTGCCTGATCACTGCCGACCACGGCAACGCCGAGAAGATGCTGGACGAAGAGACTGGTCAGGCCCACACCGCCCACACCAATCTGCCGGTTCCTCTCATCTATTTCGGTCGCAAAGCCGAGGTAGTTGAAGGTGGCAAACTGTCCGATCTGGCCCCCACCATGCTGACCCTGATGGGTCTTCCGGTGCCGCCGGAAATGACTGGCAAGCCCCTGATGATTCTGAAATAATCCTTCCCCATGCGGGGATGCGAAGTTATTTCAAACAAAACCAGTCGCGTCGGCCTGTTGGCCGGCGCGCTGTTTTTTTGCCTGTCATTTGGCGCCAGCACACCGGCTTTGGCCGCCAATCAGCAGCTGGGGACCATGCAGTCCCAGATCAAAGAGCAACAGAAGACCATCAAGCTCAGCAAGCAGGAGCTTGCCAAGCTCAATACCCAGCTCAAGGCTGACGAGCAGGCCATCTCGGCCGCCGCCGCCAAACTCAACCAGACCAAGCAGCAGTTGAAGCAGAACCAGCAGACGCTGGCGACCCTGCAAAAAGACAAGCTAGCGCTGGAAGTTCAAGCCAAACATCAGAAGCAGTTGCTGGCCAAACAGGCGGAGAGCGCCTTTCAGGCGGGCAACCACGACTACCTCAAACTGCTGCTCAATCAGCAGGATCCGGCCAAACTGAGCCGCTCACTCGACTACTACGACTACCTCAACAAGGCCCGCATCGAGGCCATCGACGCCCTGCGCGCCACCCGTGACAAGCTGGCGAAAAACCAGCAGGCCACCAAAGAGACCGAAACCAGACTGCAGACCCTGCTTGCCGAACAGCAGGAGCATCACCAGGCCCTGCTGGCCAGCCAGCAGAGCCGGGCCAAGGTGCGCAACCAGTTGCAGCAGTCGGTACAGGATGACGAGCAGAAGCTCTCCAAGCTGGTCAAGGCGGAGAAGGCGCTGAAAGCGCGGCTGGAGGAGCTGCGCCGCCAGCGGGAAGAGCAGGAGCGCCGCGAACGGGCCGAACGGGAACGGCTGGCCAAGCTGAAAGCGGAACAGGAACGTCAGCGCAAGCTGGCCGAGCAGCGCCGCGCCGAGCAACAACGACTTGCCGCCCAGCAGAACAAAACCGTCAAACCGGCAGAACCGGTCGAAGAGATGTCCAGTACCAAACCGGAGCGAGGCTCTGGGATTGGGACCGCAGGTTACTACAGCGGGCTCAAGACCAATGGCAGCCTGCGCTGGCCGGTACAGGGGCCGATCCTCATCGCCTACGGCTCGCCGCGCACCGCCCAGCTCAAGTGGAAAGGAACCCTGATCGGCGCCAGCGAAGGAACCCAGGTAAAGGCGGTCGCACCGGGACAAGTGGTTTACGCCGACTGGCTCGACGGCTTCGGTATGCTGCTGGTAATCGATCACGGTAAGGGCTACATGAGCCTCTACGGTCACAATCAGTCGCTGCTGCGTCAGGTTGGCCAGAATGTGGAACAGGGTGAACCAGTGGCACTGGTCGGTGACAGTGGTGGCCAGGACAGACCGGGCCTCTACTTCGAAATTCGCTATCAGGGCGAGGCCATCAACCCGACCAAATGGCTGGCCAAGGGTTGAGTCAACCCGGCCGACAAACGCATCACACGCTCACTAGCAAAAGCCTGCATCACGCAGGCTTTTGTCGTTTCAGGAGTACAGCAACCCGCTGTCACTCCCATTTGATGAAAAATTACCTATTTTTTTGCTCGACTCAGGGGAAGACAACCAGACCTATCTGCTCCAGCAATGTCTGCTGCTGATCCTCGTTGATCTGTACTCCCTGCAGATCGACCCGGCGCAGATCCAGCCCTGGCAGATCGCACTGGCGCAGATCGCAGCCCTGCAGCTTGAAGCTGGTCCAGTCAATCTGGCCAAACTCGGAGCCGCTGAGATCGGAACCCGCCAGCGAGGCACCAAACAGGTTGGCCCCCTGCCAACGGTTGCCGGTCAGCTCGCACTTCTCCAGCAGGCAGCCCTCGAAGCTGGCATAGCTGAAGTTGTTGCCGGTCAGATGGGCCTCGCAGAAGTAGCTTTTGGCGGTGATCTGGTTGGCGAAGCTGGCATGGCTGAAGTTAATACCGACCGCCTGACAGTCGCGCATCTCCAACCCCAGACACTGGCTGCGGCTGCAATCGGCCATGGTGAGATCGCAGCGTAGAAAGCTGGCCTCGCGCAGATCGCAACCCTGCAACAGGCAGCCCCGTTCGCTCTCCCGATCGTAGAAGCTGCAGTCGATGAAGCGGCTATCGCTCAAATCCAGCCAGGAGAAGTTGCAGCCGATAAAGCGGCACTCCGAGAACTGCTCCCCCTCCACATCCTGTTGCTCGAACCGGACATCCACAAACTGCTTGCCTCTGATCATCGGAAAACTCCTGCCAAAACGGCTTCATATGCTGACTTTATCCGCCAAAAACGGTAATGTTACATGTAACATCCACGCTGGACACCCCTATGAGCCCCACCCGCAAGCGCCGCCCCACCCTGCAAGATATCGCCGACCAGACCGGCGTGACCAAGATGACTGTCAGCCGCTATCTGCGCGACCCGCAGACCGTGGCGGAGGGGACCCGCGAGCGGATCGCAGCTGTAGTGGAAGAGCTGGGTTATATCCCCAATCGGGCGCCGGATATTCTCTCCAACGCGACCAGCAAGGCGATCGGCATCCTGATCCCCTCACTTTCCAACCAAGTATTCTCGGCGGTGATCCACGGCATCGAGTCGGTGACCCGACCGGCCGGCTACCAGACCCTGCTGGCCCACTACGGCTACAGTCCGGAGCGGGAGGAGGAGCAGGTCGCGTCCCTACTCTCCTACCATGTGGATGGCCTCATCCTCTCCGACAGCCAGCACACAGAGCGCACTCGCAAGATGATCGCCACCGCCGGCATTCCGGTGGTGGAGACCATGGATCTGCCGCAAACCCCCATCGATATGGTGGTCGGCATGGACCATAGAGCCGCGGCCCGGGCCATGGTAACAGAGATGCTGCGCCGGGGCCGACGCAAGGTGGTCTATCTGGGGGCGCGGCTCGACGTGCGCACCCAGCTGCGGATGGAGGGTTACTATCAGGCGATGACCGACTTCGGCCTCACCGGCCAGCATCTGCTGACCGAACAATCCTCCAGCTTCACTCTGGGGGGCGAGCTGCTGGATCAGGCGCTGGTGCGCTATCCCGACCTCGACGGCCTGTTCTGCACCAACGATGACCTGGCGGTGGGTGCTCTGCTGCAGTGTCAGGCCAAGTGGATCCCGGTGCCCCAGCAGATCGCCATCGCCGGTTGCAACGCTCTCGACATCGGCCACGCCATGACCCCCAAACTGGCCAGTATCGCCACCCCGCGGGAAGCGATCGGTCGGGAGGCGGCCACCATGCTGCTGGCTCGTCTCAACGGCCAATCCCAACCCGACACCCGCAAGGATATCGGCTTCTCCCTCTATGTCGGGGAGAGTCTGGGCTGACCCCCAGCCATCATGGCGTGTTTAACCGCTATGATGGCGCATTCTGCAACCTCTTATCACAATCCTCTGCTCTATGCTGGCCCGGCATTACAGCCACATTTCAGGAGCAGAAAATGAACAACACCGAACGATTGCGAGCCTGCCTGCAGCGCGTTGTCTGCGATCCTCGTTTTACCCTGGCCGAGCTCGACCAGTGGTTCACCCCGGACTACTGCCAGCAGGTGAATGGCGAGCATCTCGACTACCCCGCCTTTTGCCAGCACATTGCGGCGCTGAGAGCTCATCTGGCCGAAGCCACCATCGAGTTTGTCGCCACAATCGCGCAAGGGGACAGGGTGCACTCGACCCATGTGGTGCGAGCTACCCGCTACGATGGCGCCCCACTGGTCTGCAAGGTGAGCGGCCTCTTCACCTTTCGCGACGGCAAGATCTGCCAGACCGACGAGGTGACCTGCCTGCTGAGCGGCAGCAAGCAGGATGCCGACATAGGTTCACGACGCTGAGCCACGCCGGGCGAAGCGCTGGAGCGCGCGGGAGAAGGCGGCGGGATCTTCGTAACCAAGCAGGTCGGCAATCTGCACCGATGTGAACCCCTGATACTGCAACTGACGGGCCCGCCCCATCACCACCTGCTCTCGCCACTGGCGGAAGGTACAACCCAGCTGCTGGAGGAAAAGCCGGTTGAGGGTGCGCAGCGAAGCGCCGCAATCCATGGCCAGCTCGGCAAGCATGGTGTTGATGGAGGGTGCCTGACAGAAACGCTCCAGCACCCGCAGCAGGCGCGGGTCGAGGTTGGCCGCCAGCGCAGGCTGGGCTGCTTGCGAAACAGCTCGCACCAACTCGTGGCCAATCACTGTCAGATAGGCCTCCTGCTCGGCCCCCTCCTCCAGATCGCTCAGGCGGTCAAAGAGCCCGGCCAGCAGCGGCGTTACCTGCCGCAGACCAAAAGGGGCTGATGCGGACGAATCGGTATAGATAAGCGACAGGCGAGAGTGGCGCAGCACGCGAAACTCGTGCTCCCAGCCCGCCGGAATAAAGCAGAGCTGGCCGGCAACCAGCAGCTCGCTGGCAGCACCGCCGGTGATAACACCGCCACCTTCGTGCATGTAGCAATACTGGGCCTGCGGATGGCAGTGCCGCGGAGTGAAGTGCCCTTGCGGGCAGGAGCGATGGAGAAAGGACATGCCGACCAGCCGGATAAGAAACCGACCACGACCATAAGGGAGCAGACGGCACCCTGTAAATGGCTTTGCCGCTGTCAGAATGGCCAAAAGAAACAGGCCACCCGAGGGTGGCCTGTTTGGTTTTCTGCACACAACTGATGCTTAGCGTTTTACCAACTCAACCGCTTCGCGGGAGAGGCGGGTCACCTCTTCCCAGTTACCGTTCTTGACGGCCTCGGCCGGCAGCATCCAGGAGCCGCCGACGGTGGCAACGCACTTGAGCGCCAGATAGTCGGCCACGTTTTTCGGGCCGATACCGCCGGTCGGGCAGAACTTCACCTGGGGCAGCGGCGCGGCAATGGCGGAGAGCGCCTTGGTGCCGCCGTTCGCTTCGGCCGGGAAGAACTTCAGGTGGTCATAGCCCGCTTCCAGCGCCTGCATCACTTCAGACGGAGTTGCCACACCCGGGATCAGCGGCGCGGTGCTCTTGGCCGCGTGAGCCAGCAGGGCCGGCGTCATCCCCGGGGAGATGACGAAGCGGGCACCGGCGGCAACGGCTGCGTCAAACTGCTCGCAGTTGAGCACGGTACCAGCACCGACCATGGCATCCGGCATCGCCTTGGCAATGAGGGCGATGGCATCGAGCGCCACCGGGGTGCGCAGGGTGATTTCGAAGACAGAGATGCCGCCGTCGAGCAGCGCCTTGGCCATCGGCAGGGCTTGATCCAGCTCGTTGATAACCATCACGGGTACCAGCGGGGAGGCGGCAAACACCTCGGCCGGGGTCACTTTCCAGTTCTGCATAGCTCTTCCTTAGTCAAAGATGGTGGCGCCACACTCGGCGCTCGATACCGCGCGACGCATCACGCTGAACAGTTCACGGCCCCACCCCTCTTGTTCCGGAGTGAGGTCAATCTCGGCCTGGGTACGGCCACTCAAATCGGTCAGGCAGTCGAGGCTGCCGTTTACCGCATCAACCCGCAGCAGGTCGCCGTCGGCCAGCAGGCCGATGGCCCCGCCGTGCAGCGCTTCCGGGGTGACGTGGATGGCGGCCGGGATCTTGCCGGAGGCACCGGAGAGACGGCCATCGGTGACCAGCGCCACCTTGTAACCCGCCTTCTGCAGGTTGCCGAGCACCGGCATCAGCTTGTGCAGCTCCGGCATACCGTTGGCGGCCGGGCCATTGTGGCGCACCACGATAACGGCATCCTGATTGAGATCGCCCGCCTTGTAGGCCGCTTCCACCGCATGCTGGGAGGAGAAGACCCGCGCTGGTGCTTCAATCACCCGATACTCGGGAGCCACGGCGGAGACCTTGACCACGGCGCGGCCCAGATTGCCCGCCAGCAGCTTGGTGCCGCCGGTGGCCTGGAACACGCTACCGGAAGGCGACAACACGCTCGCGTCGCCGCTCTCGCCCACCGGCTGCCATACCAGCTGGCCATCGACCAGTGCCGGACGGCTGAGGTAATCCTGCATCTCGCCAAAGACCGGAGTGGCATCCATGTGGATCAGCCCCTCTTGCGCCAGACGGCGCATCAGGCCGGGCACGCCGCCCGCCTGTTCGAAGGCGTTGACGTCGGCCGGGCCGTTCGGGTACATGCGAACCAGCAGCGGCACCACGTCGGAGAGATCGCTGATGTCATCCCAGGTCAGTACCAGACCGGCCGCGCGGGCCAGTGCCACCATATGGATGCTGTGGTTGGTGCTGCCGCCGGAGGCGAGCAGGGCCACCAGACCGTTGACCAGCGAGCGCTCATCCAGCACCTCGCTCAACGGGCGATAGGCCGGGGAACCCGGGATCATGGCGCTGATACGACGGGCCGCTTCGGCGGTCAGGGCGCGGCGCAGCTCGCTATGCGGGTGCACAAAGGCGGAGCCCGGCAGCATCAGGCCCATGGCCTCGAACACCAGCTGGTTGGTGTTGGCGGTGCCGTAGAAGGTGCAGGTGCCTGCTGCGTGGTAGGCGCCGCACTCCATCTCCAGCAGGGCATCGCGACCCACTTCACCGGCGGCGTACTTCTGACGCACCTTCACCTTCTCGTCGTTGCTGATGCCGCTCGCCATGGGGCCGGCAGGAACAAATGCCGTCGGCAGGTGAGCGTGGGAGAGGGCCCCCATGATCTGACCCGGAGCGATCTTGTCACAAATGCCGAGCAGCAGGGTGGCGTCGAAGGTGTTGTGAGAGAGCGACAGCGCGGTCGCCTGGGCGATTAGGTCGCGGGAGAAGAGGGACATGTCCATTCCCGGCTGACCCTGGGTCACGCCATCGCACATGGCGGGCACGCCGCCGGCGACCTGGGCGCTGTGGCCCAGCTCGGCCAGTACCGCCTTGATCTGATCCGGATAGCCCTGATAGGGCTGGTGTGCGCTCAACATATCGTTGTAGGCGGTGACGATGCCGACGTTAGCGCGGGTCATATCGAGAATGCGACCCTTCTCGTCACTGCTGCAGGCGGCCACGGCGTGGGCCAGGTTGCCGCAGGCCAGCGCGGCGCGGGTCTTGCCCTGCTCTGCCTGACGCTGGATGCGGGCCAGAAATGCCTGACGACGGGCGATACTGCGCTCGCGGATGCGGGCGGTGACGTCGGAAATTACCTGATGAATCATTGGGCTTGCTCCAATGCTGTGACGGCGCGGTCAACCACCTGTTCGAAGGTGCCGTCTATATCAATGTGGAATACACCGGCTTCGCCATCCGGGCGCTCCAGAGTATCGAACTGACTTTGTACCATGCTTTCACGCATGAAGTGGCCCTTGCGGGCACGCATCCGCTCGAGGATCAGCGGCTGGCTGCCATCGAGGAAAATGAAGCTGACCGACTCGTTGCCTTCGCGGATCTGGTCGCGGTACTTCTTTTTGAGGGCGGAACAGACAATGATGCCGGTCTCGTTCTTCTGCTCGAGACTGTAGGCGGCGTCGCGGATCCGCTCCAGCCAGGGGGCACGATCCTCATCGTTGAGGGGGTTGCCGCCAGCCATCTTCTGGATGTTGGCCTTGGGGTGCAGGTCATCACCATCGATGAACTTGGCGCCCAGCGCTTCGGCCACTTTCAGACCCACGCTGGATTTGCCGCTACCACACACACCCATCACGATAATGCACTTACCCGCCATAATTTGACCTCTGTCCCACTTTTCAAAAAACCAGCTGTTGATGGGTTCTAATCTAACACGTTACCGGTAACATGTTACCGGTAACGATTGAAAATGTGAAGTCTGCCACAGACTGAGCAAACCCATAGTCACCTGGGCATATGATGTTGAGCCCTTGCCATAAATCTAAATAAATCATAAAGATATGGTTTGCCGACGGATCGGCAAGGTGTCACGACTGAACTTGGAAAAAGGAACGCATAACAATGTCTGACCTCTCCCTGATCATGACAGCCGCCGGCTCGATTGTGCTGCTGCTCTTCCTGGTGATGAAGGCCCGGCTCCACGCCGTGGTAGCCCTGATCTTGGTCTCCATGGTGGCGGGTCTCGCCGCTGGCATGAACCCGGCCGATATCGCCGCCACCATCCAGAAAGGGATGGGTGGCACCCTCGGTTTCGTCGCGGTAGTGGTGGCGCTGGGCGCCATGTTCGGCAAGGTGATGGAAGTGACCGGTGCCCTCGACCGGGTGGCCCACACCCTGCTCGGCAAGTTCGGCGTCAAGCGCGCCAACTGGGCCATGGCACTGACCGGCTTTGTCTGCGCCCTGCCGCTCTTCTTTGACGTGGCCGTGGTGCTGCTGATCGGCGTCGCCTTCGCCATCGTCCGTCGTGGCGGCGGCAGCGTAGTGAAGATCGGTATCGCCCTGCTGGCGGGTATCGCCACCTGTCAGGCGTTCCTTATTCCGGCGCCGGGCCCGATCCTGGTCGCTTCCCAGCTGGGTGCCGACTTCGGCTACATGATCCTGTTCGGCCTGATCGCCGCCATACCGGCGCTGATCCTGGCGGGCCCGCTGTTCGGTGACTTCATCAGCAAGATCGTCGATGTACCGCTGCCTGCCGATGCCCAGAACAGTGTCCACGATGACAGCAAATCCCTGCCCTCCTTTGGGCTGGCCATGGGCCTCATCGGTCTGCCGCTGCTGCTGATCGGCCTCAAGACCATCGTCGGTCGTTTCGTCGAGGCGGGCTCCACCCTGCACAACTGGCTGGAGTTCATCGGTCACCCCTTCACCGCCATCATGGTCGCCTGTCTGGCCGCCTTCTATCTGCTGGGCATTCGCCGCGGCATGTCCCGTGACGAGGTGATGAGCGTCTGCAACAGCGCCATCCAGCCGGCGGGCGTCATCATTCTGGTGACCGGTGCCGGTGGCGTGTTCAAGCAGGTGCTGGTTGATTCCGGTGTGGGTGCCGCCCTTGGCAACATGCTGGCCGATTCCGGTCTGCCCATCGTCGCGCTGGCCTTCATTCTGGCCGCTGCGGTACGGGTGATTCAGGGCTCTGCCACCGTCGCCATGCTGACCGCCTGTGGTCTGGTGCTGCCGATGCTGGAGCCGCTCGGCCTGAACGGTGCCCAGCTGGCGGCCGTCACCATCGCCATCGGCGGCGGTGCCATCGTGCTCTCCCACGTCAACGACTCCGGTTTCTGGCTGGCCAACCGCTACCTCGGCCTCACCGAGAAGCAGACCCTGCAGACCTGGACCGTGATGGAAACCATCATCGGCACCACCGGCGGCGTGATGGCGATGATCATCTACAGCTTCCTCTGACAAGGGCAAAATGCTGACAAAAAGGCCTCACTCGTGAGGCCTTTTTCATCTTTCTGATGATTCTTTCTTTGGCTGAGAGGGCGAGATTGCTAGAATCGCCTATTCATCGCTCCGAGTGGAACGCTTAACCCCGTGATTTCAGGTTTATCTATGCATTCATCGGCCCATTATCGACAACTGCTGGCGCGCCTGCCCCAGATCGCCGTCGCAGCGGATCAGTTTGAAGTGCTCTACAGCGCCCAGGATTTCAAACGCCGCATTCTTGCGCTTATCGCCAGTGCCACCCGGCGCATCTATCTGGTCGCGCTCTATCTGCAGGATGACGAAGCAGGCCGGGAGATCCTCTCCGCCCTCTACGCCGCCAAGCAGCGCAATCCGGCCCTCGACATCAAGCTGTTCGTCGACTTTCACCGTGCCCAGCGCGGCCTGATCGGCAAGGGCAAGCAGGGCGGCAACCACCTGATGTATCAGGCCATGGCTGCCGAACACGAGCACCAGATCGAAATCTACGGCGTGCCGGTCAAAGGGCGCGAGCTGCTCGGCGTGCTCCACCTCAAGGGCTTCATCTTCGATGATGTGGTGCTCTACTCCGGTGCCAGCCTCAACGACATCTACCTGCACCAGCAGGATCGCTACCGCTTCGATCGCTATCACCAGATCACCAGCCCGGAGCTGGCCCGCAGCATGGTCAACTATGTGGATGACCTGTTCGTGAAGAGCGACGCGGTGCAGCGACTGGATCACAGCGATATCCCCAGCGCCAAACAGCTGAAGGGGCCGATCCGCCGCTTCAAGCAGAACCTGCGCCAGAGCCAGTACCGCTTCAGCACCATGCCGGTCAACACCCAGGAGGTGGCCGTCACCCCCATGGTGGGTCTGGGCAAGCGCAACAATCAGCTCAACCTGATGATCCGCAATCTGGTGCGCGCCACCGAGCGGGAGATCTTTATCTGTACCCCTTACTTCAACCCGCCCAAGGAGTTGAGCAAGGATATCGAGGATCTGCTGCAGCGCGGTTGCAAAGTCACCATCGTAGTGGGCGACAAGACCGCCAACGACTTCTTCATTCCGCCGGAAGAGAAGTTCTCCACCATCGGTGGCCTGCCCTATCTCTACGAAACCAACCTGCGCAAGTTTGCCGAGCGCAACCAGCGCCACATCGACGACGGTCGCCTCAACCTGATGCTCTGGTGTTGCGAGCGCAACTCCTACCATCTCAAGGGGATCTTCGTGGATGACGAGTGGGCCCTGCTCACCGGCAACAACCTCAACCCCCGCGCCTGGGCGCTGGATCTGGAGAACGGCCTGCTGGTGCACGATCGTCGCCACCT
The DNA here is from genome assembly GCF_019048265.1 of Aeromonas sp. FDAARGOS 1405. Classification (NCBI taxonomy): domain Bacteria; kingdom Pseudomonadati; phylum Pseudomonadota; class Gammaproteobacteria; order Aeromonadales; family Aeromonadaceae; genus Aeromonas; species Aeromonas sp. FDAARGOS 1405. The sequence goes on from NZ_CP077311.1 coordinate 1,070,541, forward strand.
GCTGCGTCCCCAGTTCAACGCGGAGCGGGAGAACATCCTGACCAACACCAAGCGGATCAGTCACTTCGATCAGGTGGAGCAGATCCAGGACTACCCGGAACAGGTGCGCAAGCTGCTGGGACGGATCCACCGGGTCAAGGCCCATCTGCTGCTCAAGCGGATTATCTGACCCTGGGCGCCATGCGCCCGCACCTTGCCTGTTGGCAACCACACAAAGGCCTCCCGTTTTCGGCAGGCCTTTGTTATATCCGCCGTTTCCCCCGCCTTGGCGGCCCTGCCAGCAGCAACTCGGCTTGCATCGGCCCCTCAACAACCCCTATCATCTGGACATATTTACAGTGTTTTCGGGCATCTAATTGATGAAATTGGATAAAATTCCTCTCGATAGCCTCAAGGGTGTCGGCAGCAAGATGCTGGAGAAGCTCGAGCGGCTGGGGCTGGCCACGGTACAGGATCTGCTGTTCCACCTTCCCCTGCGCTACGAGGACCGCACCCAGGTGTGGCCCATCGGCGATCTGCCGCCCGGCCTGCACGGCGCCGTCGAGGGCGAAATCCAGGACACTCAGCTGGTGATGGGGCGCCGCCGCATGATGGTCTGTCGCATCAGCGATGGCACCGGCACCCTCACCCTACGCTTCTTCAACTTCACCGCCGCCCAGAAAAACAGTCTGGCGGCGGGCCGCCTGATCCGCTGTTTTGGCGAGGTGCGCCCCGGCAAATACGGGCTGGAGATGGCCCACCCCGAGTACAAGCTGCTCGGCGAGGAGCAGGCCGGTCAGACCGAAGAGGCGCTCACCCCCGTCTACCCGACTACCGAAGGGCTACGCCAGCTCACCCTGCGCAACCTCACCGATCAGGCGCTGGCCCAGCTCGACCTCTATGGCGTGGAGGAGCTGCTGCCCGCCGGCCTCTATCCCCACCAGATTGAACTGGCCGCCGCCCTGAAACTGCTGCATCGCCCGCCCCCATCGGTAGCGCTGCCGCTGCTGGAAAGCGGCCAACATCCGGCCCAGCAGCGACTGGTACTGGAGGAGCTGCTGGCTCACAATCTCTCGGTACTCAAGGTACGTGCTCAGGCACAAACCCAGCTGGCCCGCACCCTCAAACCGGCGCCTGCGCTGGTCGAACAGCTGCTCGGCGCCCTGCCGTTCAAGCCCACCGGCGCCCAGAGCAGGGTGGTAGCCGAGATAAGCAAGGATCTGCAACAGAGCCACCCCATGATGCGGCTGGTGCAGGGGGATGTGGGCTCCGGCAAGACCCTGGTCGCAGCGCTGGCCGCCCTGCAGGCCATCGGCAACGGCTGTCAGGTGGGCCTGATGGCGCCGACCGAACTGCTGGCGGAACAACACGCCATCAACTTCGCCAAGTGGCTGGAGCCGCTCGGCATCGGAGTCGGCTGGCTGGCGGGCAAGCAGAAAGGCAAGGCACGGGAGGAGGCGCTGGCCGCGATCAAAGATGGCAGCGTCAAGATGGTGGTGGGCACCCACGCCATCTTTCAGGAGCAGGTGGTGTTCCAGCGTCTGGCGCTGGTCATCATCGATGAACAGCACAGATTCGGGGTGCATCAGCGCCTCGCCCTGCGCGAGAAAGGGGAACGTGAGGGGGTGCATCCCCATCAACTCATCATGACCGCCACCCCCATCCCCCGCACCCTAGCGATGACAGCTTATGCCGACCTCGACACCTCGGTGATCGACGAACTGCCGCCGGGCCGCAACCCCATCACCACAGTCGCGCTGCCCGACAGCCGTCGCGGCGACGTGATCGAGCGGGTCAAACTCGCCTGCACCGAGGGCAAGCAGGCCTACTGGGTCTGCACCCTGATCGAGGAGTCGGAGGTGCTGGAGTGTCAGGCCGCCGAGGATACCGCCGCCGAGCTGCAAAACCTGCTGCCCGGCCTGCATATCGGGCTGGTACACGGCCGGATGCGGCCGGTGGAGAAACAGCGGGTGATGGAGGAGTTCAAGGCAGGCATACTGCAACTGCTGGTCGCCACCACCGTCATCGAGGTGGGGGTGGATGTGCCCAACGCCAGCCTGATGATCATCGAGAACCCGGAACGGCTCGGGCTGGCGCAGTTGCACCAGCTGCGCGGTCGGGTTGGCCGGGGAGCGGTGGCCTCACACTGCGTGCTGCTCTATCATGCCCCCTTGTCCAAGACGGCCCAGAGCCGGCTCGGGGTGCTGCGGGAAACCAACGACGGCTTCCTCATCGCCCAGCGCGATCTGGAACTGCGCGGCCCGGGGGAACTGCTCGGCACCCGCCAGACCGGTCTGGCCGACCTCAAGATCGCTGATCTGGTGCGGGATCAGCCGCTTATTCCACAGGTGCAAAAAATGGCGCGCTTCCTGATGGATAGGCATCCGAGTCATGTCGAACCCTTGATACGGCGCTGGCTCGGCTTACGGGATCACTATTCCAATGCCTGATCGAGGTAGATGCAGAAAATGGACACATGTCCTCATGGATAGGCATCCAAGCCATGTCGAACCCTTGATTCGCCGTTGGCTCGGTCTGCGAGACCACTACTCAAACGCCTGACAACACATCCCAAAACAGGAGGAAAGCACCCATGAATTCCTGGCTACGCGGCCTGCTCTACACCTTCGCCTTCCTGCTGCTGTTTGTCTGGGTTGCCCTCGGCCTGTTCGACGCCGAGCGCGCCAAAGGCCCCATCGCCAGCTGGATCAGCCAGCAGACCGGCGTGCCGGTCACCATAGGGCGACTGGTGTTCAACCCGCTGCACCCCTACACCCTGCTGGCGGAGCAGGTGCGTTACGGCGATGCGGTCTCCCTAGACAAGATCTATCTGGAGGTCGAGAGCATCGACTGGCTGAGCCGCGACGTGCGCATCGCCCATCTCGATCTCATTCGCCCCGCCATCAAGCTGCCGCTGCCCAACCAGCTACCTAGCCTGCCGGTGCACTCCCTCACCATCAGCGACAGCACCATAGACAGGCTCAGTCTGGAGAGCCCCGAGCTGACCCTGCGTGGACTCAATGCCACCCTGAGTGACTGGGAGCTGATCGACCCGAAACGGCAACCACAGGCCAACCTGAGCCTCAATATCGGCCAGCTGGAGACTCCGCAGTTCACCTTCGCCCGTCTCAACCTGCAAGGACGGCTGGAAGGAGAAGTGCTGCGCACCGACAAGCTGGTGACCAACCTGTTTGACGGTCTGCTGGAGACCGGCATGGTGCTGGACTGGCCCGCTCGCACCCTGCAACTGCATGACCTCAAGGCGCGCGGCATGCGGGTCGAGCTGGGGGATCTGACACAGCAAGGCTTCCCGCAGCGCTTCCCGTTGCAAAGCGTATCGCTGGATCGTGGTCAGCTGGACGGCGTCAGCCTCAACGACATCAATCAAGAACTCTCCTTCAACAACTTCAGCGGCCAGCTCACCGCCTTCAACTGGCAGGCGGGCAGCCAGCCCACCGGCTATCTGAGCGGCACCCTGGGCGACATGGGCCGTGGCCTGTTCCAGCTGGAGGAGATCAAGGGCAAGCTCGCCTTCTCGCCCCAGCAGATCGACGGCGAACTGCAGGGCAAGGCCTATGAAGGGGAGTTCAATGTCGAGCTCTCCCTCGATAGCCAGCAGCAGAAGCTGACCCTGAAAGACGTGGCGCTGAGCGGCATGGATATCAGCCTGCCGCAAGGGTGGTGGCAGGATTGGCAGAGCTGGCGCCCGCAGCAGGTCGATATCCGCAAGCTGGCGTTCGACAAGCTCAAGGTGCTCTCCTTCGACGATACCCTGCCCCTGTCGCTGACCGGCTGGCAGCTCTATCTGAGCGATCTCGCCCTGCGCGATAACCAACCCGGCCCGCTGCTCGGCCGTGCTCGTATCGAGAGCAAGTGGTTCGAGCTGGTGTGGGATGGCCTCAGCGCCCGCAACGGCGAACTGTATGGGGAGCTGACCCCCAGCTCCTGGCAACTGGGCAAGCTCACCAGCTCGCTGCCGGATGAGGGCTCCCTCAGCCTGAGTGGCCAGTGGGGCCGCGAACCGGGCCAGAGCAGCCGCCTCCAACTGCAGGCGACCAAGCTGGATCTACAGCAATGGGGCAAGCTATTCCACTCCCCGGTCTCCTTTGCCGGCAAGGCGGACGTGAGCGCCGACCTGCAAGCCGAACACGGCAAAACGGCGGGCGAGTGGCGCCAGACCCTGCAGGGCAGCTTTGCCCTCGATGCCGACGAGCCGTTCTGGGACAAGGTAAAGATAGATCCGCTGCTGGATGAGTGGTTCAAGGGAGCGACCCCGCCCACCCTGACGCCGGAACAGCTGTGGCAGGCGATGCAGGAGGGTGACACCCCCTTCTACCGCATCAAGCTGCAGGGCAAGATCGACAAGGGGCAACTACAAGTCGAGCAGGCTGGCGCCTCCACCATCACCCATCTGCTGGCGCTGCAAGGTGGGATCGATCTGGTCAACGAGCAGTGGCAGCTGGATCTGGGGATCCTCAACGGCAACCGCTGCGCCGAGCTGCTCGGCCAGTGGCGCGGGCCGTTGACGGAACCCACGCTGGCCTGGAGCTTCCCGCAGAAGCAGGACTCTTGCGGCTGGGAAGTGGGAGTACGCTATCCGCCGCAAGGCAACAGCGCCCCGCTCTGGCGACCGGCTCCCGCAACGAAAGCCCAAAACCAGGCCCAAGTGCAGACCCAAGCCGGGCAGACAAGCGACAGCCAACAAGGGTAAAAACAGACAAGGCCTCATGATGAGGCCTTGTTGTTTGATGGGGAAACGACGCGGTTACTGGCCCGGACGGCGGGGCGGCTGCACCACATAGTGACCGCAGAACTCCGCCGCCAGCTTGCTGCCGCTGAACAGCTGGATCTTGAGGCTGAAGGTGGCAGGCTCCCCCCGTTTGAGCGGCTGCAGCACAGCGGGCATCCCCTCGCGGGCTACTCGCGCCTCCGGCTCCTCATCGACCGGGCCATGATATTTGATGGAGCTCTCGGCCAGCACCGGCTCGCCCACCAGCCCCTCCTCTTTAAGCTGCAACCAGATCAGCCCCCAGCCTGCCAGCACGCACTGGCTGTAGACACTGCCGGCGAACATGCTGCCATGCACGTTGAAGTTGGCCGCCAGATTGGCCTTGAGGTGGAAGGTCTGGCCGTCGTAGTGGCTGATGTGCATCCCCATCTTCTCACTGATGGGTACCCCGCGCGACCAGCGGGTGGTGAGATCCTGACACCACTCCGGGCGGTACTGGATAGTCTGCAACGGGCTCAGGGATTTGATCATCTGGCGATGGGGAATCCGACCAAAGGAGACGGGGCCGCCCCCCACTTCGAGAAAGCCACACTTGCGATAGAACTCCACCGCCTCCTGGCGGGCGTTCATCACCAGCCGTTTCACCTTCTCGCTGCGGGCCAGCTGCTCGAGATCCTCCACCATTTTGGCGCCCAGCCCCTGGCCGCGATATTCGGGACGCAGCGCCATAAAGCGGATCTGCGCCTCGTCACCGCCGATAAAGAGGCGGCCCACAGCGATGGGAGTACCATCGGGAGCCAACATCAGACGGTGAATGGCGACCGTATCGTATTCGTCCCGCTCGGAACCGACGGGCAGATTGAAGGGCTTACGCAGAAGCTCCCAGCGCAACTGGTAGTAGGCATCCAGCTCGGCGACTGTCTGAGGGGTGACTACCCGGTACATAGTTTCATCCTTGAGTTACACTGGTCGGAAACCATCTTGCCGTGCAAATTCATGGACTTCAATCTGCAAGCGTACCAAGCCGATCACTTGTTGCACCTCAGCGTCAAACCCCAGCGCCGCCTCACGGTACAGGAAAATGACCAGCACCGCTGGCTGGAGATAGACGGCGTGGTGCAATCCGCCATGTCGCTCGCCGACCCCGCCGCCCTCTGTCTGCCTCATCAGCGGGTCATCGCCTGCCTGCTGCCGGAGCAGGCCACCCGGATCCTAGAACTGGGTCTGGGTGGCGGCGATCTCACCCGCCATCTGAGTCAGCGCTGGCCCGATGCCCGCCACGAGTGCGTCGACCTCGACGAAGAGGTGCTGACCATTTATCAGCAGTTTTTCCAGTATCAGGAGAGCGATGAACGCGCCGCTCCGGCACTCCATCAGGCCGATGCCCTCGCCTTTCTCGAGCAGAGCGAGCAGCAGTACGACCTCATCCTGCTCGATCTCTTCAGTCAGGATGGCAACCCGCTGCTGCTGTTTCAGGAGCGGCTCTACCGGGCGCTGGCCCCCCGCCTGACCGGCCCCCTGGTCATCAACCTGCTGCCGCGCACCGAACTGGAGCTAACCCACGCCCTGACGCTGATCGAGCAGTGGATTGGCCCGGCTACCCCCTATCCGGTCGCTGGGCTTATCAACGTGATCGTCCACGTCACACCGCGGGACGAAACATCCTCAGACCTGTAGCCAAAAGGTCGTTGGTCCCTCGTTGACCAGCGCCACCTTCATGTCGGCGGCAAAACGCCCGGTTGCGGCCGGGATGCCGCTGGCGGCGGCCTTGGCCACGAAGTAGTCATAGAGCCGCTCGGCCTCGCTCGGGTGAGCACCGCAGGAGAAGCTGGGGCGCATCCCTCGCTTGGTATCCGCCGCCAGCGTGAATTGGGAGACCACCAGTAGACTGCCGCCGATCTGGCTGACATTGAGGTTCATCTTGCCCTCCTGATCCGGAAAGATGCGATAACCACTGACCCGATGCAGCAACTTGTCGGCCTTGGCCTCGTCATCCCCCTGCTCTACCCCGAGCAGTACCAGCAATCCCTGACCGATGGCGCCGGTCACCTCCCCCTCGACAGTCACGCTGGCCTCGGAGACCCGCTGAATCAGTGCAATCACATCCCTCTCCTCTCAAAACAGAACGACCGCCCCCTCACAGGGGCGGTCGTCGATGCTACCAATAAACGGGTGGCCAAGGCGATGGCTTAGCCCAGCTCTTCACTGGCTGGCTTCTCGTATTCACCGAGGCAGGCCGTGGTTTCAGCCCCCAACAGCACCACCAGCCAGCTGAGATAGACCCAAACAAACAGGATCGGGATGGTGGCCAGCGCGCCGTAGATGGCCTGATAGGAGGGGAAGTTGGTGATGTAGATGGCAAAGCCGCGCTTGGCCAGCTCGAACAGGGTCGCCGCTACCAGCGCACCGATAAAGGCGTGGATCAGCCGCACCTTGCAGTTCGGCACCACGGTATAGACCAGCAGGAAGGTGAGCACCGAGAAGAGGAACGGCAAACCGCGCAACAGCAGATAACCGATACCGAACAGGCTTTCGGCGCCAAACAGCCGCAACGAGAAGATGTAGGAGGAGATGGCGATACTGGCCCCGATAAGCACGGGCCCCAGGGTCAGGATCATCCAGTACATGGCAAACGCCTGCGCCAGCGGGCGGCCCTGGGTCGAACGCCAGATGTAGTTGAGGTTCTTGTCGATGGCGGAGATCAGCATCAACGCCACCACCACCAGCGCCCCAATCCCCACTGCCGTGGTGTTGGTGGCATTGGCGACGAAGCCGTCGATGTACTCCTTGAGCATGTCTCCCGCAGTCGGCACAAAGTTGTGGTAGACGAACTGCTCCATCGCCTGCTTGAGGCTCTGGAACACCGGGAAGGCGGACATCATGCCAAAGACCACGGCGATCATCGGCACCAGCGAAAGCAGGGTGACATAGGCCAGATAACCGGCGGTGACCGTCAATCTGTCCTGCTGGAAACGGCCCCAGACAAACTGGGCAAAGTGGCGACCATCATGGCGCAAGAAGGAGAGGGCGTGGGCCAAACGGCCGCTGACAGGCTGCTGCATCTTGATTCTCGTTAGCGTCATAGTGGCAATATTGTGTCAGAGGAGAGCGCTGTTTGACCACCTTTGCACCCGATTTGCCTCCATCTGCCCCAACCTGTCGCCCGGCTGGCGTCTCTGGCTGTCGTCAGAAGCAGAAATAAAAACGGCCCCGCTATGGGGCCGTTTGCAATGCCGGATTACAGCATGTAGTCCGCGGGCAGCTCGATGCGGGCGACGCCGGAGGCCACCGCCGCCAGCGCCACGGCGCGGGCAACCCGCGGCAGCAGACGGGCATCCATCGGCTTGGGAATGACGTAATCCTTGCCGAAGGCGAGCTCGTTGACCCCGGCGGCGGTCAGCACCTCGGCCGGCACCGGCTCCTTGGCCAGCGCGCGGATCGCCTCGACCGCGGCAATCTTCATGGCATCGTTGATGCGGCTTGCACGGGCGTCGAGGGCACCGCGGAAGATGAAGGGGAAGCAGAGCACGTTGTTGATCTGGTTCGGGTAGTCGGAGCGGCCGGTGCCCATGATAAGGTCGCTACGCACCCCGTGGGCCAGCGCAGGCTTGATCTCCGGATCCGGGTTGGAGCAGGCGAAGATCACCGGATTGGGCGCCATCAGGGCGACCGCTTCAGCGGGCAGCACATCGGGGCCGGAAACACCGACAAACACATCAGCCCCTTCGATGACATCCATCAGGGTACGCAACGGGGTCTCGTTGGCGAAACGCTGCTTGTACTTGTTGAGATCGCTGCGGCCGGTGTGAATCACCCCCTGACGATCCAGCATGAAGATGTTGTGCGCTCTGGCGCCACACTTGATCAGCAGATCCATGCAGGCGGTGGCGGCAGCCCCCGCCCCCATGCAGACGATGCGGCTGTCACTGATCTGCTTGCCCTGCACTTCCAGCGCGTTGAGCAGACCGGCGGCGGTGACGATGGCGGTACCATGCTGATCATCGTGAAACACCGGAATATCGCAGCGCGCGATCAGCGCCTCTTCAATCTCGAAACACTCCGGCGCCTTGATATCTTCCAGATTGATGCCACCGAAGGTATCGGCGATAGCCGCCACCGTGTCGATAAACTGCTGGCTGGTCTCGTGCTTCACCTCGATGTCGATGGCGTCGATGCCGGCGAAGCGCTTGAACAGCAGGGCCTTGCCCTCCATCACCGGCTTGGAGGCCAGCGGCCCCAGATTGCCCAGCCCCAGAATGGCGGTGCCGTTGGAGATGACGGCCACCAGATTGCCCTTGCCGGTATAGCGGTAGGCATCGGCCGGGTTGGCGGCGATCTCGTGCACCGGCTCGGCAACACCCGGGCTGTAGGCCAGCGCCAGATCACGGGCGGTTTCGGCAGGCTTGGTCAGGGCGATGGCAATTTTGCCCGGTACGGGCTGGGCGTGGTAATCGAGTGCTTCTTGACGCAGATCGGACATGGGGGACCCCGATGTGGTTGGTGCAAATGAGGTGCCGACAGGGGGCACACAGAAGGGCGGGGATCATAAAAGAAAGCGCTGAGCATGCCCAGCAGATCATGCTGCCATCAGCCAGATCAGACCAGTTATTTCAGCACCTTACCCCGCCCGCACATACCACTTTAGTTATAGATCCTGCTATGTGGGGTAAAAATGGCGCAAAAAGGGCGGCAAGTTGGCCTTGCCGCCCTTTCTGTCAGTGCTGTAGACCTGACTCAGTTGCCCAGATAGACCGGCAACAGATTTGCCATAGACAGAAAGTGGAACAGCGCGGTCGCCAACCCGAACAGGATCAGCAACCAGGCCATCAGCTTGCCGCCGGGGGTAACGAAGTGGGGAGTCACTTCGCCCCGCTCGGCCCGCGCCCGGGTGCGCAGCACCAGCAGTGCCGGGATGATGCAGGTCCAGATGGTGGCTGCAGCACCGGCATAGCCGATGGCCAGCAGGAAGCCAAACGGGAAGAGCAGGGAGAGCACCAGCGGCGGCAGGAAGGTGACCGCCCAGGTCTTGCAGCGACCGGCGCGGCTGTTATCGAACTTGAACAGATCAGCCAGATAGTCGAACACCCCGAGCCCCACCCCGATAAAGGAGGAGAGGATCGCCGCCATGGAGAAGCCGTTGATGGCGCTGGCCACCTTCTCCGATTCGATCACCCCTGAAAGCGCGGAGAGCAGCACACTCACGTCTCCCCCTTTGGCAATCACAGGGGCAAAATCCTGACGGGGCAGGTTGCCGAAGATCCCCAGCAGCCAGAGCACGTAGAGCGCCAGCGCGATCAGGGTTCCCCCCAGAATGGCCCATCTGGCCTGCTGCTCGTTCTGGTAATAGGCACGCAGGGAGGCAACAGAGTGGTGATAGCCGAACGAGGTGAGCGCCACCGGCAGCATCGCCATGGCATAAGGGGCGTAGCGACTCTCGCTGCCCGCCAGATCGAGCAGGGTCGGCAGCTTGATACTGCCGAGCAGCCCGGCCACACCGAGGGCGAAACTGAGGATCATGAAGGCGATCAGCACCACCGAAATACGGTCAACGGCGCGAGTCGAGTGCCACACCACCGCAGAGAAGAGCGCCACGAACAGCACGGATGCAAGCTTGCTGTCGATCCCCAGTATCCCCTGCAGGATGGCACCGGAGGAGGTGATATAGGCGTAGAGCAGAATGCCGCCAACAAAGTAGACCGAGAGGTTGTTGAGGAGATTGAGCTTCTCCCCCAGCAACTCGCGAGTCACGGTATTGAAGGAGACCCGCATATCGTGGTGCTGGAAGGATTCCAGCAACATCCAGCCGGAGAGGGTCATCATCACCATGGTGACGGTCAGCGCCAGCACCGACCAGAGGGTCCAGGCCCCCGCCCCCGAACTTGGCAGACCGAGCATGCCGGCCCCCACGCAGACGCTGGCAATGATGCAGGCGCCCCCCAAAATTGACGGTTTTTTCTTCATAATCCCTTCTTTTTCTGACTGATTATCTATCCGCGGTAAACAAGACCGCGGCATGATGCCAGCCTTTGCCATGAGACGCCTACCACTATCTGCCATAACCGGGCATGGCCGCCGCATAAAAAATGCCCCGAACGGGGCACTCTATAAGCGGAAATGGTGTGAAGAGGGTTAATCCATCACCGGAATGCCCGCTCTCGCTTCGGCCTGACGGGCAATGGCCTCGGTCATCCCCTGAAAGATAAAGAGGTGGAACGGCAGCATGGCCAGCCAGTAGGCCAGCCCCCAGGCGCCCTGCGGATGCCAGTGAGCGGTGACCCGGATGCGGGTCAGACCCGACTCCTCCGGCAGGATATTGAACTCCAGCCGCCCGACGCCCGGGGCCTTCATGTTGAACAACAGATCGAGCCTGCGCCCCTCATCCACCCCGAGGATCTGCCAGGAGTCGAGCATATCCCCCTTCACGAAACGATCCGGATTGGTGCGGCCACGGGTGCGGGCCGGGCCGCCGATCAGATGATCCATCCATTCGCGCACCACCCACAGCTGGTTCATGTAGAAGTAGCGCTGCTCACCCCCCAACTGCTGCAACACCTGCCACACCACCTCGGGGGAGGCGAGGCAGATGGCCTCGCCGCTGGCGGTACGGTCATAGAAACCATATTCGGGATGGCGCCAGCGCAGGCCGAGCGGCGTCTCCTGCCCCTGCTGTTCGGCACCCAGCTTCTGCTCCAGCGCCAGACTCTCCGCCAGCGCCTCGTCGAAGCTGAGCAGGGTCTGGGGAAGCAAGGCGCGCAGCGGGCCGTCATCGGCTGGAATATCGTGCTTGAGACCCCCCACCAGCGCCTTGGCCACCGGCTGCGGCACAGAAGTGACAAACTGCAGCCACCAGGCGGAGAGGCGCGGACTCAGAAACGGAATGGGAATGATGGGACAGCGCTTGCCGATATGGGCGGCGAACTTCTGCAACTGCTGTTGATAGCTGAGCAGCTCGGGGCCGACCGCATTGAAGATGCGGCCATCCACCTCGTCGGCTTCCACCAGCCCGCCCAGATAGTGAAGCAGGTTGGACAGCGCAATCGGCGGCGTGCGCGAGCGCACCCATTTGGGCGTCACCATCATCGGCAGGTTAAACACCAGATCCCGCATCACCTCGAACGCCGCCGAACCGGGCCCTATGATGATGCCGGCGCGCAGTTCCACCGTCGGCACGCCGGAGTCACGAAACAACTCGCCACAATGGCGGCGGGAGTTGAGATGGCGACTGTTGCACTGCTCCGGCTGGATTGCCCCGAGATAGATGATGCGGCGCACCCCGGCGGCGCGGGCCGCCGCCGCAAAGTTCTTCACCCCCTGCTGCTCCAGCCGGTGAAAATCGGCCCCCGCCCCCATGGCATGCACCAGATAGAAGACGGTATCTATGCCCGCCAGCGCAGGCAGCAAGGTGGTGGGCTTGAGGCTATCGGCGAGGCGAAACTCCACCCCCTCAGGCAAGCGGCAGGGACGGCGCGCCCCGGCAATCACCTTGTAGCCGAGGGTTTGCAGGTGAGGCACCAGATAGGAACCGATATAGCCTGCCGCTCCCATCACCAGACAATTACGCATGAGTGCAGCCCTCAGCATCATTGATGCAAGGGGCGCCAGACAGGAATCCACCATAGCCCGCCACGTCCATCACCAGACAATTTCTCATGTAATTCTCCCTATCCTCATCGATGCCGCTTGTCAGCCAGCGCGCGCAACGCTACCTGAAAATGTTCAACTAGAGCGCCACTATCCAGTCTCTTGCCATCCTGCCACGCCACCACCTTGCAACCTAGTACTAACCACCTCTCTGATTAGTCCGATTTGGTGTTAATCCCGGTTCATTCGCTGGTCGATAACTGACCAGATGTATAGCGCCGAGGGCGAAGATATGCGCATCGATCACTACGACCTCCAGGGAGAGGTGCAATACCGGCAGCAACAGGCGCAGGCCCGCAAGGTGCGCAGACTGGGGCCGGTCGCGCCGCAGGCCAATGGCGTGAGCGGAACGGCCGCCACACCGCCATCCGGCGAGCAGCGAACCACCTTGATGCAAGCCAGTGCCCTGACGCTGCAAGCCAGCAGCCGGAGCAATACCCAGACTCCCCCGCAGACAACAGCCGCGCCAGCCAAGGCAGAGGGGAGCAGAAATCAGGAGGAGAACGGCGTTCCCAACGACGGGCTCGACAACCACCAGCGGCTTATCAAGCTGATGATCGAGGCGATGCTGGGCCACGAGATAGAGCTGCCGGATCCGATCAAACCGACCGACCAGAGCGCGGAGGGGGTGAACTCCCCGACGGGCGACAGCAGTCAACCCGCCGCCGAGCCGGATCAACTGGTGGAAGTAACCGACAGCCTGCTGCAAAAGGAGCAGCTCAACGTAGTCGCCTCGGCCAGCATAGAGACTCAGGATGGCCAGAGCCTGCAACTTGATCTGGGTTTTGTGCTGGACTGGCGCCAGCTCGATATCAGCAAGCGCCGCACTACCCTCAATGCCCTCAAGGATCCACTGGTGCTCAGTCTGGATGGAAAAATCGCCGGTCTGACCGACGCCCGGGTCAAGTTCGACATTGATCAGGATGGCAAAGAGGATAGCCTGCCGGGCTTGAGTGAAGGCAGCGGCTTTGTGGCGCTGGATCGCAACGGCAACGGCACCATAGATGACGGCGGCGAGCTGTTCGGGGCCCGCTCCGGCAACGGTTTTGGCGAGCTGGCGACCCTGGATGAGGATGGCAACGGGGTGCTGGACGAGCGGGATAGTCAGTTCTCGGCGCTGCAATTCTGGCAGCCGGAGCAATCCCCCATCGCCCTGGTGGAGCTGGGGATCGGCGCCATCCTGCTACGCCCCCTCGACACCCCCTTCCACCATCTGGGGGAGAGCGGCAATCAGGGGGTGCTGCGCCAATCCGGCCTCTATCTCACCGAGCAGGGTAAAGGAGGCTGGGTGCAGCAGATCGATCTGCGGGTCTGAGCCTTTAAACGGAATCAGCAGCCCGGTCGCTGACGAGATCTGCCAGCGACCGTCTCCGGTGCCATCAACTGAGCTCGGTGGGATCGATATCCAGACTCCAGCGCACCTTTTTGGTCTCGGACCAGCCTTCCAGCTCCTTAACCGCCCAATCCAGCAGCTGGGCCAGCGGGGCCCGGTTCGGCCCCTGCACCAGCAACTGCATGCGGAACTTGCCCGCCTTGCGCTCCATAAAACCGCTGATGGGTCCCAGCACCTGAACGTGGGGATAGCGGGCGCTGCGCAGGGTATCGGCGAGGCGGGCGAGGAACAGCTGCACCTCGTCACGGCCGTTGGCCTCGGCGCGGAACAGCCCCTGATAGCTGAACGGCGGCAGCCCCAGCAGGCGGCGCTCTTTCAAGGCCGTATCGGCGAAGTGGCCGTAACCGTTCTGGGTCAGATCCTGCAGCAGGGCATGTTCCGGATGGTGGCTCTGCAGCACTACCAACCCGGGTTTGCTGGCGCGCCCGGCACGACCCGCCACCTGGGTGTAGAGCTGGGCCAGCTTCTCGGCGGCGCGAAAATCGGCGCTGAACAGGGCGCCATCCACATCCAGCAGCCCCACCAAGGTCACATCCGGGAAGTGGTGGCCCTTGGCCAGCATCTGGGTGCCAATCAGGATCTTGTACTTGCCCGCCTTGATGTCGCCGAGATGGGCCTCCAACTCCCCCTTGCGGCGGGTGTTGTCCCGATCGATGCGTACTACGGGATATTGCGGGAAAACCTTAGTGAGCAACTGCTCCAACTGCTCGGTGCCCACCCCGGAGCCGATGAGCTCGTTGCTGCCACACTCGGGGCAGTGGTGGGGCAGCGGGCGCACGCTGTCACAGTGGTGGCAGTGCAGCCGTCGTCCAGCCTGATGCCAGGTGTACCAGGCATCACAGCGCTCGCAGGCGGCGCTCCAGCCACACTGGTGGCAGATAAGAGCCGGGGCATAGCCACGGCGGTTGAGAAACAGCATCACCTGATTGCCCGCCGCCAGATGCTCCGCCATCAGCTGCTCCAACTGGGGGGAGAGCCCGGCCTGCAACCGCACGTTCTTGATATCCAGGATCACCTGACGGGCGGTCTGGGCATTGCCGGCACGGCGAGTCAGTGTAAGGTGGTGATACTTGCCGGTGCGGGCGTTGTGCAATGTCTCCAGGGACGGGGTGGCCGAGCCAAGCAAGATCGGAATACCGGCACGATGGGCCCGCATCACCGCCAGATCCCGCGCGTGGTAGCGAAAACCGTCCTGCTGCTTGAAGGAGCCGTCGTGCTCCTCGTCGATGATAATGATGCCGAGGTTGTGAAACGGGGTGAACACCGCGGAGCGGGTGCCGATCAGGATGGCGGCACCGCCGTCACGGCAGGCGAGCCAGGCGTCGAGCCGCTCCCTGTCGTTCATGGCCGAGTTCATCGCTACCACAGGCACGTTGAAGCGGCGCCGGAAGCGGTTGATGGTCTGCGGGGTGAGACCGATCTCCGGCACCATCACCAGCGCCTGCTTGCCCGCCTTGAGCAAGGGCTCGAGGATGCTTAAATACACCTCGGTTTTGCCGGAGCCTGTGATGCCATCCAGCAGAAAGGCACCAAACTTGTCGCTCTGGCTGGTGACGGCGGAGACGGCCAATGCCTGTTCGCCATTGAGGCGCAGCCCCTCCCCCGGCTCGAAACGGGCAGCCCAATCGCCATCGTGGCTCGGCTCCAGCGAGCGCTTCTCCAGCAACCCCTTCTTCTCCAGCGCAGTGAGGGCTGCGCTCTGGATCTCCTCCTGCTTGAGGGCGGAGGGGGTCTGCGGCCCCTTGCGCAGCAGGGCGAGCGCCTGCTGCTGCTTGGCCGCCCGCTTGAGTTCGTTGAGATCGATGGCCATACCGGCCTCGGTGGCGAACCAGAACTCCAGCTCGCGATAGGCGGCAGGCTCCCCCCTGCGCACCAGCACCGGCAGGGCGTGAGGCAACACCTCACCCAGCGGATACTGGTAGTAGCTGGCGCTCCAGTTCATCAGCGCCAGAATATCCGGCCCCAGCACCGGCGTCGCATCGAGTACGCGCTTGATGGGCTTGAGCTTGTTGCGAGGCACCTGGCTGTCAGCCGGATGATCCACCACCAGCCCGACCAGGGTCTGGGGACCGAAAGGGATCTCGACCCGGCAACCGGGGGCAGGTAACGGCAGGGGAGAGAGATAGTCGAAGTGACGGCGTAACGGTACCGGGACAGCGACACGAACCAGATCCAGCGTTTGGGAAGAATTCACCAGGGGTTGCCTATTTTTTCTGCGAAGCCACTTGCCTGATCTCAGGCATTTCCTATATTATTCGCAGCCTTTGAAACTGTGTTCAACAATCGTGTGGTGTCCGACAAGAGATCGGATGGCGACACGGCCTATTAATTGAGGTTGTCCATGAAAGCTGGTATCCATCCTGACTACGTAGCCATCACCGCCAAGTGCTCTTGCGGTAACGTCATCAACACTTTCTCTACCATCGGTAAAGATCTGAACCTGGACGTGTGCTCCGAGTGCCACCCGTTCTACACCGGCAAGCAGAAAGAAGTTTCTAGCGGCGGCCGCGTAGACAAGTTCAACAAGCGTTTCGGTGCGATGACCACCAAGAAGTAATTTTACTTCTGAAGAATTCTGAAAAAGGCGCCCATCGGGCGCCTTTTTTACGATCCCTATTTTTCATCCTTCATGTTCCCGCAGCCAGACGCACTCTCCCCTACTGGCCAAATCCTTTGGAACGCCGCAAATAGACATACCCCTCACCAGGGCTGCCCCAGCGCGGGCTCCCTGCGTTGTCATAGGCGCGATCCAGCAATCTGACGCTATCGGGGCCAATCCAGATATGCTGCACCAACGTCGTGGCACCTCCAAAATCGGTGGAGCAATGGCCCACCCGGGTATGACCGGCATATTCGCCGGAGGGAGTGCGTGTCAGCCAGATCTCGCAACCGTGGCGCAAGGAGAGCTGCTGCGGGGTCAGACTGTCGAGCAGGGCGGGATCATGCCAGGCACCGGCAAAATCGGTGGCACGGGGCATGGTCAGCTCTGCCATCAGGATCCGCCCGTCAGGGGCGGGGGAGAAGCGATAGATGCGCTGGCGGAAGGGACGGACGGAGCGCAGACTCAGGTACTGCTCGGCATAGACCCAGCGATAGCCCTGATAGCCGGGCCAGATCTCCATCAGGCGCAGCTCGGCACTGGTAAAGCGGCTGTCGTAACTGGCCTGCTCCCGGCTCGTAAAGGCCCCGTTGAACCAGCTGAGTAGCGGCTCCATACCGGGCTTGAGTGGGGTAGCCTGAGGCGCCGAACCTGCCAACACCAGACAGGAACAGAGCAGCCCGAAGACGGCCACCAACAACTTTGCCATCGAATCCTTCCGAATCATCATAGTGGCGGCGATTATATGAGCGAATTTCCCCAATAACAGCCATTACGATCAAATCATTACCACTCTGGTGCAAAAACCTCACAAGGATGCCAGTCCGCTCACTAAACCCGATATTTTGCCACCGCCTTGTTGAGCAGCTGGGCCTGCTCGTTGAGACCCTCGCTGGATCTCGCATTTTCCTCCGCCATGATGCTCGACTCCTGGGCGATGTCGCGGATGTTGTTGACGTTGCGGTTCACCTCGTTGGCCACCAGACTCTGCTGTTCGATGGCGGCGGCAATCTGGGTGCTCATGTCCATGATGTTGGTAACATCCTGAGTGATCTGCCCCAGCAACTCCCCTGCTGTACTGGCCTGATCCGAGCTGCGGTTGCCCTGCTCGCGGCAGGTTGCCATCACCTCGACGATGCTGCCGGTCTGTTTCTGCAGCGAGCTGATGATGCCGGCGATCTCCTGGGTCGATTTCTGGGTACGGATGGCCAGATTGCGCACCTCATCGGCCACCACCGCAAAACCACGTCCCTGATCCCCTGCCCGAGCTGCTTCGATGGCTGCGTTGAGGGCCAGCAGGTTGGTCTGCTCGGCAATACCACGGATCACGTCAAGCACGGAGCCGATGGTCTCGCTCTCTTTTTGCAGCTGGCTCACCTCGCGGGATGAGCTCTCCAGATTGCCCGCCAGCGAGCGGATCTGCTCGACAGTATTCTCGACCGCAGTCCGCCCCTCCATCGCCTTGTTGTTAGTCGCCTGCGCATTGTTGGCCGCCTGCTCGGTGTTGCGGGCGATCTCTTCGATGGTGGAGCCCATCTCGGTGGACGCGGTCGCCACCATGTCGGTCTCCTGCAGCTGGCGCGCCGCCCCTTCACTGGTGCGTTTGACGTTGGCCGAGAGGTGATCAGCCGCTTCGGTCAGGGTGTGCACGCTCTGCTTCACATCGCCGATCAGGTCGCGAAACCCGCCCAGCATCACATCGAGATTGCCTGCCAGTTGGGCCATTTCATCTGCCCCGCGCAGATCTATCTTCAGGCGCAGGTCATTATCCTGACGAATGCGGTTGACGGTATCATTCACCTGAGTAATGGGACGGTCGATGCTGCGCCCCAGCAGCACGCTCATGATGCCGATCAGCACCACAATCACCCCGCCACAGACCAGCATCAGGCTGTTGAGGCGAGCGCTCTGCCGCTCCAGCTCAGCGACAATGTGCTGATCGACGGCGGCAAACCCCTGTTCGGTCTGATGCACCAGATCCCGCATCTGGTTGCGCAGCCCCTCATCCTCTTTCAGCCCCAGTATCTGCATCCCCTGCACCAGCGCCACAAAGTCCTGCCGGTACTGCTTGCTGGCCTGCTCCAGCTTGCCGCGACCCGCCTCCGGCAAAGTGGCAAGGCTATCCTGAAAACTCTTGTGCAAGGTTTCGAAACGCTCCAGATACTGGATATCGGAGCGCAGCATGAAGTCTTTCTCCGCCCGTCTCAGCTGCAACATGGTGATAAGCAGCCCCTGCTGATCCAGCTGCTTGAGCCCATTCTCCACCTCATGCACCGCCGCCCTCAGCTTGCCATAGAGCCCCTCCTCAGGCCCCAGACCAATCTTCTGCTGCTGGACCACCAGATCGTTGAAGGCTTTGCCATAACCGCTGATCTGCTGATCCAGTCTGGTCAGCTCCCCCTCGACGGCCGCCAGATTGTCATCAGTCACCAGCTCCCGGTTGTGCTGGTGAAAATCTGACAGCCCCTGATTGAAGCGCTCGACGAAGGTCATATCCTTACGGATCAGAAAATCCTTCTCGGCCCGCCGCAAGTTGAGCATGGCGATCTCCAGCTGGTCGATATTGCGCTGGGCTTCGGTCAGATGACGGTGCACCTGGCTGGAGTAGATAAACAGGCCGCTCAGTACCAGCATGGCAACGGCAACCAGCACGGTATTCAGGATCAACTTATGACGGATAAGCACGATGGACCTCTCGCAAACTGGCAGTGAACTGCATTGAGCTTATGCAGAAAAGCGGCGACAGGTGATCTGTGCAAGGAATATTCATTGAAATGCCACACCCACTCCTTATACTGGTTGCACCTGTTTCCAGCCGTGGATTTGACACTATGGAATACAATACTTCTGAACTGTGCGACATCTATCAGGACATGGTGGATGTGCTTGAACCCATGCTCTGCTCCTTCGGCGGCCGCGCCTCTTTCGGCGGCGTCATCACCACCGTCAAATGCTTCGAATCGAATGGCC
Organism: Aeromonas sp. FDAARGOS 1405; assembly: GCF_019048265.1. Taxonomy (NCBI): domain Bacteria; kingdom Pseudomonadati; phylum Pseudomonadota; class Gammaproteobacteria; order Aeromonadales; family Aeromonadaceae; genus Aeromonas; species Aeromonas sp. FDAARGOS 1405. Next base: position 1,089,852 of record NZ_CP077311.1, read on the forward strand.
TGATCCGTGAACTCGTCAAAGAGAACGGACTGGGACGCGTCTTGCTGATCGATGGCGGTGGCTCCATGCGCCGTGCCCTGATTGACAGCGACATCGCCACCACGGCGGCCGAGAATGATTGGGAAGGGATTGTCTGCTACGGCTGCGTCCGCGAAGTCGATATTCTGGAAGATCTGGATATCGGCATTCAGGCACTGGCAGCCATTCCGGTCGGTGCCGACAGCAAGGATGTAGGGGAGACCGATCTGCCGGTCAACTTCGGTGGCGTGACCTTCCTGCCTGACGACCACCTCTACGCCGATACCACAGGGGTGATCCTCTCCCCCGAGGCACTCGATATCGAGTAAGCCACAAACAGCGTGACGACGGGAGCCTTGGCTCCCGTTTTTTATGCCTGCAACTTGCTGAAAAATGACAAAAAAGAGGGCCAGATAAACTGGCCCTTAACTGGAAGCAATGTGAGCAATGTCGTGCCTTCACAAGAAGTCCATCACGTTGGAACGAATGAAGTCTTTCCCGGAAAACAAGTTAACAATAATCATTCTCATTTAACTAGGCAAGCGCTATTTGCAGAAAGTGCAAAAAAATTGACCACCGCGAAGGGTGGTCAATCTGGTCAGGCTTGCCGGGTGGCCGTTTGCAGACTGGATAATCCGGCCTCACCCACCAGCTTGCGGCTGAGGTAGCGCAACAAGACACCGTAGAGCGGCACGAACAAACCAAGGCTTATCAGCAACTTGAATACGTAATCGACGGTTGCGATCTCGACCCAGTGCTCTGCCATGAAAGGATCTGTGGTGCGCCAGAAGGCCACACTGAAGAAAGCGATGGTATCAACCAGATTACCGAACAGGGTGGAGGCCGCAGGTGCAATCCACCACTGCTTGAGCAGACGCAGGCGGTTGAACACCATCACATCCATGAACTGACCCACCAGATAGGCCATAAAGCTGGCCAGCGCGATACGCGCTACGAACAGGTTGAACTCGGCCAGATGACCAACGCCCTGGAAACTCCCTTCGAAGAAGAGCACAGAGAGCGCATAGGAGACTGCCAGCGCAGGCAGCATCACGGTCTGGATAATCTTGCGTGCCAGACCGGCACCGAAGATCCGCACCGTCAGATCAGTGGCCAAGAAGATAAACGGGAAGCTGAACGCACCCCAGGTGGTATGGAAGCCAAACACGGTGATCGGCAGCTGCACCAGATAGTTGCTGCTGGCAATGATCAGAATGTGGAACAACGACAGGCGAACGAGCGCCGTTTGGTACTGCGCAGGGGTCAGATTCATCTTGTGACCTTTTTGGTTAATGGGGTTAGGGAACCCATATCGCCACCATTGGCGATAATCGAGGGGCGAGATTATACGCCCCCAAACCGATAGTTCAATCTTTATGCGATTACGCTTGTCCAGGTTGGCCAGCGGCAGAGCTGGCCTTGTGGGCGATAGTCACGCCTTGTGCAGTCTGGCGAGCCAGAGCAGTACCTCCCGATCCGCCGGGCGCACCGTCTCCAGCCAGCAGCCGCTGTAGTGTTCATACTCCAGCCGAAACTGGCTCCCTTCAAACTCCAGCAACCAGCTATGGCGATCGGCCCCCGCATCCTGCTCGAGCGGCTGCAGCTCCCACTCTCGCAGCAAGACCTGCGCCAACAGCGGAAACGAGTCCCACTCGAGCGCCGGACAATCCAGCGTCACTACGCCAACTTCGCTATCTACCTGTTTGATTTGCCAACTCATGCCCAATCTCTCAGCTGCTGCAGGAGAGCTCACCACCGCAATACCATGCCGGAGTCGGGGTGGCGAGATCCTCATATTCGGGTTGTTCATCATAGGGGCGTTGCAGGGCGGCGAACAGCCGCTCGAACGGCCGCATATCCCCTGTGTCGGCGGCGTCGATCACCTGCTGGGCCAGCGCATTGCGCAGCACATACTTGGGATTGATGGCATCCATCTGCGCCTTGCGCACGGCATCCTCGCTTCCTTCGCGCATTAGCCGCGCCCGATAGCGCTCCAGCCACTCCTGCCAAACACCAGGTTCAGACAACAGGGCCAGCAGAGACGCAGGCCACGCCCCCTCTTGCGTTACCTCACTGAGACGACGAAGGAACAGGTGGTAATCCACCTTGTGGGCCGCCAGCAACCGGAACAACTCGCGGAACAGCGCCGGGTCATACTCCTCCCACACCGCCAGCCCGAGTTTGGCCCGCATCAGCTCGGAGTAGTGCAGCATCAGCTGCTGCTCGTACTGGGCCAACGCAGCAGCCAGCGCATCACCGTCTACATGGCCAGCCAGCGCCTGTGCCAGCTTTTGCAAATTCCAGTAACCGACCGCGGGCTGCTGATCCAGCGCGTAGCGGCCCGCAGGGTCCGAGTGGTTGCAGACAAAATCGGGCACGTAAGCATCGATAAAGCCGTATGGCCCGTAATCCAGCGTCAAGCCGAGCAGCGACATGTTGTCGGTATTCATTACCCCGTGACAGAAGCCCGCCGCCTGCCATTTGGCAATCAGCCGCGCGGTGCGGCGCACCACTTCGGCAAACAGTTCGGCACCACTCTCCTGTTCGGGGAAGTGGTGGCGCAGCAGATAGTCGATGAGTGGCGGGATCTTCTCCCCCTGCCCGCTCCAGGCGAAATACTCGATATGACCGAAGCGCAGATGGCTGGGGGCGGTGCGCAGCACGGTCGCCCCGGTCTCCACTAGCTCGCGGTAAACGGGCTCCTGACTCCCCACCAATACCAGCGCCCGGGTGGTCGGGATGCCGAGGGCATGGAGCGCCTCGGAGGCGAGATACTCGCGGATGCTGGAGCGCAGCACGGCGCGGCCGTCGCCAAAGCGGGAAAACGGCGTCTTTCCTGCCCCCTTCAGGTGCAGATCCCAGCGCTGACCATCCGGCGCCAGCTGCTCACCCAGCAACAACGCGCGACCATCCCCAAGCCGCGGGCTATAACCCCCGAACTGATGGCCGGCATAGACCTGCGCTACCGGCTGCATACCGGGCAGTACTTTTCCCTCGCCACAACAGGCGATCCAGTCAGCCTCGCTGACGCCTCCCAATCCCAGCTCATCCAGCAAAGCCCGGTTGAGATGAAGCAACCGGGGCTGCTGCAGCGGCTGGGGGGCCACGGGTTCACAGGCCCAGGGCAACTCGGTCGCAAAAGTGTTGATCAACTTCATGGTTGTACCATTCGTCCCTGCGTATGCTCGTGTCACTCTTTATACTGCCGTCAGCCATGCTTGCGCTAACTGGCAACCATCATTTTTCAATTCAAGGAGAAGAAGATGCAAAAATGGGTATATGCCCTGCCCTTGCTGGCACTGGCGTGGGGTCATCAGGCCAAGGCTGCCGATATTGAAGCCGGCAAGGCCAAGGCGGCGGTCTGTGCGGCCTGCCACGGGGTGGAAGGCAAGGCGATGATCCCCAACTATCCCCATCTGGCGGGTCAGAATGCAGCCTATCTGGTGAAACAGTTGAAAGCGTTCAAGGATGGCACTCGCAAAGAGCCCTTGATGGACCCCTTCATGGCGCCCCTGACCGATGCGGATATCGACAATCTGGCCGCCTTCTACGCCAGCCTGAAATAACCTCGCGTCTGACCCCAGGTTCTTCCGAGCCGCGCTTACCGTGGTCGATTAGGCTGCCTAATCGACCCTAACGACGGCAGTAGTCGATGATCAGATCCATAAAGGCTTCGCCAAAGCGCTCTAGCTTGCGGTGCCCGACACCGTTGATAGCCAGCATCTCGTCTTCGGTCATCGGCATCAGCTGAGCCATCTCCACCAGGGTCGCATCGTTGAACACCACGTAAGGCGGCACCTCTTCGTCCTCGGCAATCTGCTTGCGCAGGCCGCGCAACTCCTTGAACAGCCGTTTGTCGTAGTTGGCGTTGTCGAGCAGGCCATTGCGCTTCTCCTTGCGGCTGGAGATGGGCTGCAAGCGGGGCACCGCCAGTTCCAGCTTCACCTCGCCACGCAGCACGGGGCGGGCCGCCTCGGTCAACTGCAACACCAGATTGCGGGTGATGTTCTGGGTCAGCAGCCCCTTGTGGATCAGTTGGCGGATCACACTCATCCAGTATTCGTGGCTCTGATCCTTGCCGATGCCGTAGGTCGAGAGCTTGTCGTGGCCGTGATCCTTGATACGCTGGTTGAGGGAACCGCGCAGCACCTCCACTACATAACCCACCCCGAAATTCTGCCCCACCCGCCAGACGCAGGAGAGCGCCTTCTGGGCATCTTCGGTGCCGTCATAACTTTTGGGCGGATCGAGGCAGATATCGCAGTTGCCGCACGGCTTGTCGTTGTACTCGCCGAAGTAGTTGAGCAGCACCTGACGGCGGCAGGTTTGCGCCTCGGCAAACGCCGCCATCACGTTGAGCTTGTACTGCTCCACCTGCAGCTGCTGGGGATTCTCGATGTTGTCGAGCAGGCGGCGCACTCGGCCGATATCGGCGGGATCGTAGAGCAGCAACGCCTCGGCGGGAGTGCCATCGCGCCCGGCACGGCCGGTTTCCTGATAGTAGGATTCAATGTTCTTCGGAATGTCGTAGTGCACCACGAAGCGTACGTTGGGCTTGTCGATACCCATACCGAACGCCACCGTCGCCACCACTATCTCGATGTCATCCTTGAGGAAGGCATCCTGCGTCTGCTGGCGCTGCTCGAGCGGCAGTCCCGCATGATAGGGCGCGGCCTTGCAGCCGTGGCGGGATAGCCGCTCGGCCACCTCCTCCACCCGGTTGCGGCTGGAGCAGTAGACGATGCCGCAGTTGCCCTTCTGGCTCTGCACGTAACGCAGCAGCTGCTCAGCGGCCTTGAACTTCTCCACCAGGCTGTAGCGGATATTGGGGCGATCGAAGCTGGCGGTGTGGATAAAGGGATCGTTGAGCTCCAACCGGTGGAGCATGTCGCTGCGGGTCGCCTCGTCGGCAGTGGCGGTCAGCGCTACCACCGGCACCTGCGGGAACCACTGTTTTAGCCGCCCCAGCGCCGCATACTCAGGCCGGAAATCGTGGCCCCACTGGGAGACGCAGTGCGCCTCGTCGATGGCGAACAGCCCGAGCGGCAGCTCGGCCAGCCGATCCATAAACTCGTGCTGCAGCAAGCGCTCGGGGGAGACATAGACCAGCTTGATCTCGCCGCGGCGCATGGCGGCAAAGTTCTGGATCATCTCCTCCCGACTGAGGGCCGAGTTGATGTAGACCGCCGCTACGCCGTTGGCGCGCAGGCTGTCGACCTGATCCTTCATCAGCGAAATAAGAGGAGAGACCACCACACCGAGCCCGGGCCGCAGCAGTGCCGGGATCTGGTAGCAGAGCGACTTGCCGCCGCCAGTGGGCTTGAGCACCAGCGCATCGCGCCCCGCGACGATCTGCTCGATGATTTCGAGCTGACCCGGCCGAAACTGCTGATAGCCGAAGACCGCCTGCAGCAGGGCAAGCGGACTCTCTGGCTGAGGATCTGGCAGGGTTTCGGCAATCGCGGTCATGGGCTCTCCTTTGGGGTCGCCATTCTAAAGCAGCCGCCGCCCACAATAAACCTGCCATTGCGACTGTTAAGGAACTGTTGCAGACTGGCTGGAGTTTTTACTCGGCTTTGATGACAAGGATTGGGATCAGAGAATGAAACAGATGCTCAAGAAGATGGCGCTCAGTGGCATTGCCAACCTGTTTGCCGAGAAGATGCCGTTCAACAAGCTGATCGGCATGCAGGTGACCCACTACGACTTCGACAAGGTGGAACTGCGCATCAAGATGGACGACAAGCTGATCGGCAACCCTTTCCACAACATCCTGCACGGCGGCGTCACCGCCACGCTGCTGGATGTGGCAGGCGGTATGATAGTCGCCGCCTCCTGCATCGACGAGCTGGAGGAGTTCTCCCCCAGCTATCTCAAGGAGCGCTTCGCCCGCCTAGGCACTATCGATCTGCGGGTGGATTACCTGCGCCCGGGACGCGGCAACGAGTTTATCGCCACCGCCCACATCATCCGGGCTGGCAGCAAGGTGGCCGTCGCCCGGATGGAGCTGCACAACGAAGAGGGCACCCACATCGCCTTCGGCACTGGTACCTATCTGGTGGGTTGAACCAAGTTAGTGCATAAAAACCACGCGGCTAATCTACTTTTAATCATTAGATTCCTTACCCCCTCTGGCCGAACAAGGTCCATACTGATAGTCGGGATTGTGTGCAGAGGGAGGATTGCAGGCGATGAGTGCGAAACTGGCCATCAAACCATCCAGAGCCTTGTTGACACAGCTCGAGTCCATGCTCGACGAGGTGCAGACACCCGAGTGTCGCCACTGGTTGGAACAGGAGCTTGAGGGGTATTCTCTCTCCTCACCCCTGCCTTGGTATCGCATCGTTCCCTGTCGGCAACGCGGTCACTTTCTGGATCTGAAAACGGGAAAATATTTGACCTGTCATATCAACAGTCAAACGCTATGCCAACGCGATCTGGCCCAAATTCAGTTCATTTATGCCCGTGAACCCGCCGCCCACTATTTGCTGCAACGCAATTCCGGTATTGAACCCTGGCCAGAACAGCTGCTGGAAGATTATCAGGAGCAGTTGATCCCCGGCCATCTATGCCTGCAAGCCTGGCATGAGCCCGTTATTTCATTACGTGCACAACTGATGGAGGGAATAGAACATTTCATTAGTGAGTACCCCAAGCACGCGGCCTTGCTGCCTCAACACAGTTTCAAGGCTTTGCGGCATCAGCACTGGCATATCTGAGTAAGCGCCTGGCGCGCAAGGAGGGCACCATAGACAAGACCCATAGCGAGATTGCCACAATCTAGAGTGCCGGAGTCAGGATCAGACTCCACCGATGGGCCACCGAGCGGTGGCCCTTTTAATGTCTGTGGGCTTGCTTCGACCCTGCATACATCAAGTCAGATCACTTGGCCAGGTAACAGGTCAGCAGCTAATGAAAAACCGAGTAACTGGAAGGAAAATGCAAAAAGGCCGCTCTATTGAGCGGCCTTTTCAAATTTGGTCGGTGTGAGAGGATTCGAACCTCCGACCCCTTCGTCCCGAACGAAGTGCGCTACCAAGCTGCGCTACACACCGATGTCTGCGGGACGGGAATTTACCGAAAGCCCAGACCTGACACAAGCCTTTTTTGCATTTTGCAGGAAAAAAAGTGCTGTTCGCTCAACTATTCAGCACTCTTTTCATCCGTTTACCGGGCTGCAGCCAGCTGGTGACATTCCGGTAACCGACTGTCAGGCCAGGCGCAGGGATGCCGGTCCCAGCAGACGGCGCTGCCAGTCAGCCACAGTGCCATGCTCCAGCCAGTCGGCTGCATGCTGGCGCCAGTTGGGGGAAAGGGCCGGATTCTCCAGCAACATCAGCAGATCCGCTTCATTGCGCACCTGATTGAATAGGATATCCGCCGTGCGCTTCACCGTCAGTTCGGGATAGGGTCTGTCTACCAGCTCCATGGCCGACTCCGGCGACACCCTCCCCTCCTCCAGCACCCGCAGCAGCCAGCCACAACGGCCATTCAGTTGCATCACCTGCGACATCTGGCCATAGCCAAAGCGCTGGTTGAGCTTGAAACAGGGGGATCTCGGCTGGCTGATCTGGATCAGCGCCTCGCCGAGTCGATAGACATCGCCAATGCAGGCTTGCACCTCGGTCAGCCCGAGACCGGAGAGGTTCTCGCCAAAGGCGGCAGGTTGCCAGGCTGTACGTGGCGCAGGCAAGCCCAGCGCGGTTTGCCAGGTCTGCCACCAGAGATAGTGATCGGCCGGATAGTAGTGGAGCGCCCGATCCGGGCCACCGTGGTGGCGCGTGTCACACTGCTCATCCCCTTCCAGACCGGCAAAGGTACAGCGAACTGGTGCAGAGATCGGTTGCTTGTGAATGGCGCTGGTGAGGCCGGGCACCAGCTCGGTGCCACGACCACTGAAAAAGGAGATCCGCATACTCATCCTCCGGATTGACGAGAGTAGGCGGATCTTATCATCTGACGAGTCAGGCGACTGCCTGCATCTGGTTGCTCATGGCGATCTCGGCGCGACGGCGCTTCTCCGCCTTGGCCATCAGATACCAGCTGCCGAAGGTAAAGAGCGATACCGACAGCAGGATCAGGCTGGCTACCGCGTTGATCTCGGGTTTCACCCCGAGCCGTACCGCCGAGAAGACCTCCATCGGCAAGGTAGTGGAGCCCGGGCCGGAGACGAAGCTCGCCAGCACCAGATCATCCAGCGACAGGGCGAACGACATCATGCCGCCTGCTGCCAGCGAGGGGGCGATCATCGGGATGGTGATCAGGAAGAACACCTTCCACGGCTTGGCGCCAAGATCCATGGCCGCCTCCTCTATGGAGAGATCCAGCTCCCGCAACCGCGCCGACACAACGATGGCTACGTAGGCGGTACAGAAGGTAGTGTGCGCGATCCAGATGGTCAACATGCCCCGCTCGGCGGGCCATCCCACCAGCTGGGCCATCGCCACGAACAGCAGCAGCAGCGACAGACCGGTGATCACCTCGGGCATCACCAGCGGTGCCGTCACCATGCCACCGAACAGGGTGCGACCACGGAAGTGGGGAATTCGGGTCAGCACGAATGCCGCCACCGTCCCCAGCGCCACCGCGGCGATCGCGGTGTAAAAAGCGATCTCCAGCGAGCGGAACACGGATCCAATCAGCTGCTTGTTGTCGAGCAGGCCGAAGTACCACTTGAGTGACCATCCGCCCCACACCGTCACCAGCTTGGAGGCGTTGAAGGAGTAGATCACCATGATGATCATGGGCAGGTAGATAAACAGCAGCCCAAGCCAGAGCATCAGCTTGGCAAAACCGAAACGTCTCATCATGCCTTGCCCTCCAGCTCTTTGGCCTGGTTACGGTTGAAGAGGATGATCGGAATGATCAGCACCGCCAGCATCACCACCGCCAGTGCAGAGGCGACCGGCCAGTCGCGGTTGTTGAAGAACTCCTGCCATAGCACCTTACCGATCATCAGGGTCTCCGGGCCACCCAGCATTTCCGGAATAACGAACTCCCCCACCACCGGAATAAACACCAGCATGCAGCCGGCGATAATGCCGTTTTTGGAGAGCGGCACAGTGATCTGCCAGAAACGGGTCAGGTTGCGGGCCCCTAGGTCGGAGGCCGCCTCCAGCAGGCTCTGATCGTGTTTGACCAGATTGGCGTAAAGCGGCAGCACCATGAAGGGCAGATAGGAGTAAACGATGCCGATATAGACCGCTAGGTTGGTATTGAGGATCTGCAGCGGTTCGTCAATCAGCCCGATCCCCAGCAAGACGCTGTTGAGCAGGCCGTTGTTACTGAGGATCCCCATCCACGCATAGACCCGGATCAGAATGGCGGTCCAGGTCGGCATCATGATCAGCAACAGCAGAACGGTCTGGGTCTCCTTGTTGGCCCGAGCGATGGAGTAGGCCATCGGATAGCCAATCAACAGGCAGAGCAGGGTGCTGACGAAGGCCATCTTGAGGGAGCCCAGATAGGCTGCGATATAGAGCTCATCCTCCTGCAGCAGCAGGTAGTTCCCCATATTGAGCAGGATGGTGAGCTGATTGTCGGCCCAGCTCACCACGTCGGTGTAGGGCGGGATCGCCACATCCGCTTCCGCAAAACTGATTTTTACCACTATGACAAAGGGCAGCAGGAAGAAGAGGAACAGCCAGAAGAAGGGGATGCCGATCACCAGCCGGCGCCCTCCGCCCCGCTTCAGTCGTTGCAAGATCTTCATGATTGCAGCACCACGCCGCTGTCATCTTCCCAGTAGAGGAACACCTGGTCATCCCAGGTTGGCCGCTTGCCGTGGCGTTCGGCATTGGCGATGAAAGCCTGAACGATTTTGCCCGAGGGCAGCTGGATGTGGTACACCGAGTGTCCGCCCAGATAAGCGATGTCATAGACCTCGCCCTTGGTCCAGTTGAAGTCCGGATGCTCGATTTCGGCCGGCTTTTGCAGGCTCATCAGCAGCTTCTCCGGCCGCAGGGCGTAGGTCACCTTCTTGTTCTCGGCACGGGAGCTGATCCCGTGGCCCACATAGATGGGCTGCTCCAGATCGGCACAGGCGATGATGGCGTGGTCCTGCTCATCCTCCACCAGCAGGCCGTCGAACAGGTTGACGTTGCCGATGAACTCGCACACCAGCCGACTGGCCGGGGTTTCGTAGATATCCATCGGGCTACCGATCTGCTCGATACAACCGTGATGCATGATGGCGATCCGCTCCGCCATGGTCATGGCCTCTTCTTGATCGTGGGTCACCATGACACAGGTAACCCCGACCCGCTCGATGATCTCCACCAGCTCCAGCTGCATCTTGGAGCGCAGCTTCTTGTCGAGCGCCCCCATCGGCTCATCAAGCAGCAGCAACTTGGGACGTTTCGCCAGCGAACGGGCCAGCGCTACCCGCTGGCGCTGGCCACCGGAGAGCTGGTGAGGCTTGCGACGGGCATACTGGGTCATCTGTACCAGCTTGAGCATCTCTTCGACACGGGCGTCGATCTCGGCCTTGGGCAGGCCATCCTGCTTGAGACCGAAAGCAATATTCTGTGCCACCGTCATATGGGGAAACAGGGCGTAGGACTGGAACATCATGTTGATGGGGCGTTCATAGGGGGGCATATCGGTGATATCCACCCCGTCGAGGAACAGACGCCCTTCGGTCGGGCGCTCGAACCCTGCCAGCATCCGCAGCAAGGTCGATTTACCGGAACCGGATCCTCCCAGCAGGGCGAAGATCTCCCCCTTGTGAATATTCAGGGAAACATTATCGACCGCCAGGGTTTCATCGAACTGCTTGCTAACCCTGTCTATTTTTACCAGCACTTCTTTGCGTTGCTGGCTGCCCTCAAGGGCTTTCTTGTAGGCACTGGAGGCTATCGCCATTACCAAACTCCCTAACGTGATACTGGCCTCACGGCCAATCCATAAAAGCGATTTGGCGCCCCAGAGCGGGCACCAAGGTCAGGTACCGGACTTGATCTTGCTCCAACTCCGGGTGATTTGACGCTGTACCGCGCGGGAATGTGCCTCCTGCACATAGAGCCGCTCCAGCACAGCCTGAGGCGGATAAACCCCCTCATCATTGCGCACCGTCTCATCCATGAACTCGCCAGCCTTGGCATTGGGATTCGCATAGCCCACATAATTGCTGACCTTGGCGATCACCTCGGGCTGCAGAACATAGTTGATGAGAGCATGTGCCTCTTTGACATTGGTGGCATCAGACGGGATCGCCATCATGTCAAACCAGAGATTGCCCCCCTCTTTAGGAATGCTGTAGGCAATCTTCACCCCCTTGCCGGCCTCGTCGGCACGGGCTGCCGCCTGCAAGATGTCGCCGGAAAAGCCCGCTGCCACACAGATATCGCCGTTGGCGAGATCACCTATGTATTTGGAGGAGTGGAAGTAGGCCACATAGGGGCGCACCTTGAGCAACTGCGCCTCGGCGCGCTTGATATCGGCCGCGTCCTGGCTGTTGGGGTTCAGTCCAAGGTAGTTGAGGGCAGCCGGGATCATCTCGTCTGCCGAGTCGAGGAAGGCGACGCCGCAACGGGAGAGCTTCTCCATGTTTTCCGGCTCGAAGATGGCCGCCCAGGAGTCGATCTTGTCGACCCCCAGCACCGCCTTGATTTTGTCGACGTTGTAGCCGATGCCGTTGGTTCCCCACAGATAGGGCACCGCGTACTGATGGCCCGGATCCACCTTCTCGAGCTGCTTGAGCAGCACGGGATCCAGGTTGGCCAGATTGGGCAGCAAGCTCTTGTCCAGCTTCTGGAAAGCCCCCGCCTTGATCTGCTTGGAGAGGAAATTATTTGAGGGCACCACCAGATCGTAACCGGTCCGTCCGGTCAGCAACTTGCCTTCCAGGGTTTCGTTGGAGTCAAATACGTCATAGACGGTCTTGATCCCGGTCTCCTGCTGGAAATCGCTGAGGGTGGTCTCGCCGATATAGTCAGACCAGTTGTAGAAATGGAGCACAGGGGCTGCCTGGACTGCATTCGCCAATCCCATGGTCAGCGCTATGGTTAGCAATCTGGTTGTATTCACGGTGTCAGTTCTCCTGTTCAGTGGTTGACCGTCTGCGCATCCATTCGCGCGGCCCATCCGGATGGATGGCATCACTACCCTCCCGGCCGAACTGCGGACCGGGAGGGGTATTCGTTACTTACCGGACTTGATCTTGGTCCAGCTGCGGGTCATCAGACGCTGCACCTTGGCCGGCAGATCCGGGAAGGTGTAGATCTTCTGCAAGGTTGCAGAGTCCGGATAAACCCCCGGATCGGTACGGATCGCCTCGTCAACCAGCGGGGTCGCAGCCTTGTTGCCGTTAGGCGCCTGCACCTGATTGGTGATGTTGGCGATCACGTCGGGCTTCATCAGATAGTTGATGAAGGTGTGGGCCGCCTCGACGTTCTTGGCATCCGCCGGGATGGCGATCATGTCAAAGAAGCTGCCTGCCCCCTCTTTCGGAATGGTGTAGGTAAGTGCCACGCCATTTTTGGCTTCCGCCGCCCGCGCCTTGGACTGCTGCAAATCCATGGAGTAACCGACAGCAACACACAAGTTGCCGTTGGCCAGATCCGAGATGTACTTGGAGGAGTGGAAATAGGCGGTATAGGGACGAATGGAGAGGAACAGCTCCTCGGCCTTCTTCAGCTCGTCCGGCTTCTGGCTATCCGGTTTGAAGCCCAGATATTGCAGGGCGGCCGGTAACATTTCGGTCGGCGAGTCGAGGAAGGAGACGCCGCACTCCTTCAGCTTGGCCATGTTCTCCGGCTTGAACACCAGATCCCAGGAGTTGAGCGGCGCATCGGCCCCCAGTACGGCCTTCACCTTCTCGGCATTGTAGGCATAACCGATGGTGCCCCACAGATAGGGGATGGAGTACTGGTTGCCCGGATCGCTCGGGTCGAGCGCCTTGAGCAGGTCGGTATCCATATTTTGCCAGTTGGAGAGCTTGGACTTGTCCAGCTTCTGGAACACGCCAGCCCTGATCTGTTTGGCCAGGAAGGGGTTGGACGGCACCACGATGTCGTAGCCGGATTTACCAGCCAGCAACTTGGCTTCCAGTACCTCGTTGCTGTCAAACACGTCATAAACCACCTTGATGCCCGTCTCCTTCTGGAAGTTTTCCAGGGTATCCGGGGCGATATAGTCGCTCCAGTTGTAGACGTGCAACACCTTCTCTTCAGCCATTGCTCCGGCACTTGCCATGACCAGAGCCACAGAGGCAGCGATCACTCCCGTTTTGAAAGACATCATCCTTGTCTCCTAAGCAAATTGTATGCGCATGCCAACCTGCCCGGCCGCACCTCAACCCTTCAGCTTGGCGGCTGTCAGATCCAGACTGAGCCTGGCTAGCTTGACCAATTCATCAACCTGTTCCTCGGTGATCACCAAGGGGGGCGATATGATCATGGTATCGCCTACCGCCCTCATCACCAAGCCATTGTTAAAACAGAATTCCCGGCAAGTCATCCCGGCATTGGCATGGGCCGGGAAACGCCGGTTGGTCTGCTTGTCCTGGACGATTTCCAGGGCTGCGACCAGCCCGCGGCCACGGGTTTCACCCACCAGCGGGTGGTCAGCCAGCTCTGCCCAGCGGCGCTGCAAATAGGGGCCGATGGTATCATGCACTCGCTTAACTATGCTCTCCTTTTGCATAAGCTGGATATTGGCCACCGCCACCGCGCAAGAGACCGGATGGCCCGAGTAGGTGAAGCCGTGGTTGAACTCGCCCCCCTCTTCCACCAGCCCCTTGGCAACCCGGTCACTCACCATCACAGCGCCGAGCGGCAGATAACCGGAGGTAATCCCCTTGGCCAGACACATCAGATCCGGCTTGATGCCAAACCCTTCGCTGGCAAACCAGTGGCCGGTACGGCCAAAGCCGCAGATCACCTCGTCGGCTATCAGCAAAATGCCGTAGTGATCGCAGATGCGCTGGATCTCCGGCCAGTAGCTGTCAGGCGGAATGATGACACCGCCCGCCCCCTGGATCGGCTCGCCGATAAAGGCGGCCACCTTCTCCACCCCCAGCTCCAGAATCTTCTGCTCCAGCTGACGGGCCCGCTCCAGCCCGAACTCGTGGGCACTCATCCCCTGCCCCTCACCGAAGTGATAAGGCTGGTCGATGTGCACTATGCCGGGAATGGGCAGACCACCCTGGGCATGCATCCCTTTCATGCCACCCAGACTCGCCCCCGCCACGGTGGAGCCGTGATAGGCGTTGTGGCGGCTGATGATCACCTGTTTTTCCGGTTGCCCCTTGCTGGCCCAGTAGTGGCGCACCATCCGCAGCACGGTGTCGTTGCACTCGGAGCCGGAGCCGGTAAAGAAGACATGGTTGAGATGGGATGGCGTCACTTCGGCCAGCAAGGTGGCCAGCTCGATCACCGGCGGGTGCGCGGTCTGGAAGAAGAGGTTGTAGTAGGGCAACTGCTGCATCTGACGGGTGGCAGCATCCACCAGCTCCTGCCGACCATAGCCCATATTGACGCACCAAAGCCCCGCCATGCCGTCCAGAATGCGCTTGCCTTCGGAGTCTTCCAGATAGACGCCACTGGCTTTGGTGATGATACGGCTGCCCTTCTTGTTCAGAGCCTGAAAGTCGGTAAAGGGGTGCAGGTGGTGGCTGGCATCCTGCTGCTGCCACTCACGGGTAGTCTGTTGCATTGTTAGCTCCTCGGTTCCTTCGATTTAGCTGGTTCTGTTCGTCAATCATCAGGAGGGCTGCCACTCCCGCAATCACTGCCACTTTCGCGTGGACTGCGGCACGGCCTGCTCCTCACATCCTTCAATTCGAGCCAAAAACTGTTATCAACCATGCAACCAGAGCGGTGGCGAGCCAACTTCCGCTCACAACCATCCGCAGGCGGAGGCACTCCTCCATCCCGTATTACCGGTTACAGGCAGGGGAGGCAGCCTGCCTCCCCGATTCGGACGATGCGTGGCCGGCACGCATCCGGGTCAGACGTTCAGCAGCAGGAACTCTCGCTCCCAGCGGCTGATCACCCCGAAGTAGGTCTCGTACTCTTTGCGTTTGACCGCGACAAAGGCGCGTGTGAAACGCTCCCCCAACATCTCCTTGATCGGCTCGCACTGTTCGAGATGGCTGAGCGCCTCCTCCAGCGAGCGGGGCAGACTGTAGGGCAGGTCGTAGGCGCTGGATTTCATCTCCTGCATGGGCTCCAGCTTCTCCATCATGCCGAGATAGCCGCACGCCAGGGTGGCGGCCAGCGCCAGATAGGGGTTGGCATCGGCACCGGCGAAGCGGTTCTCCACCCGGCGGGCACTGGGGTCGGAGAAGGGTACCCGCAGACCACAGGTGCGGTTCTCGACACCCCACTGGACGTTGCGTGGCGCGCTCTCACCGAAGGTGAGGCGGCGGTAGGAGTTGACGTTGGGAGCCAGCAGGGCTGTCACCGCCGGGGTGTACTTCTGCAGACCTGCGATGAAATGCATGAAGAGTTCGGAGTTGCCGCCATCCGGGGTACCGAACAGATTTCGACCGTTCATATCCTCCAGACTCTGGTGGATGTGCATGGCGGAGCCCGGCTCGTTGCTCATCGGCTTGGCCATAAAGGTGGCGTAGATGCCGTGGCGATGGGCCGCCTCACGCATGGTGCGCTTGAAAAGGAACACCTGATCCGCCAGATCGATGGCATCCCCGTGCAGGAAGTTGATCTCCATCTGGGCAGCACCGGACTCGTGGATCAGGGTATCCACCTCCAGCTCCTGCGCTTCGCAGTAGTCATACATGTCTTCGAAGATGGGATCGAACTCGTTGACCGCATCGATACTGAAGGACTGGCGAGCGGTCTCCGGACGGCCGTTGCGCCCTACCGGCGGCATCAGTGGATAGTCGGGGTCTTCGTTGCGGGTGACCAGATAGAACTCCAGCTCGGGCGCCACCACCGGCTTCCAGCCCTGAGCCTCGTAAAATGACAGAACCCGACGCAGTACGGAGCGAGGTGCAATGTCGATCAGCTTGCCGTTGACGTCGTAACAGTCATGGATAACCTGAGCGGTAGGTTCCAGCGCCCAAGGGACGAAACGGATGGTGTTGGGGTCAGGATAGAGCTGCATGTCCCGCTCCAGCGGATCGATCATGCTGTCGTCATCCGGATATTCGCCGGTCACTGTCTGGGTGAAGATCACCTCGGGCAGACGCATGCCCCCTTCTCGCAAAAACTTGTTGGCTGGGATGATCTTGCCCCGGGCGTTGCCGGTGAAATCAGGGAAGAGACACTCCACTTCCGTGATGCGATTGCTCTCCATCCAGCCCTTGATACTGTCCATGTTAAACCCCGACTCTACGGTTGCCATTGGCAAGGGTGTCTAATATATGGAACACCCTTGTTATCAAATTGTAATCAACACCACCATAAAAGCCCGCTATCAGGGGTAATGTCAAGCAGTGGTGTTTAAAAAACTATAAATAACGGCGCATATAATGACCAAGTCGGCACCAAATACTAAACACTCGTGGTCTCGCCTCTCCCCAGTGCAAAGCCGGTGCCAACCGGCCAAATCCAGATGTCAGATCCCGTCAGATCAGCCGCTAAAGGGGCCATTTTTTTGCAAAGGCGCACAATCCCTGTCCTATTTGCTTTGCTTGGCTGCTTTTTTTTGGTACAAGGCCCGCCCTGATTTGCACTCTCTTGCATGAAAACGGTGCAAATCAGACGAGAAGGGCTTGGTCTGCAGGCAGACAGCCCCCATAAACAGGGATAATTGGGTTAGTAAACTGACTGGTAGTAAATCGTATGTGTGATTTCATGACTGAAGACCAACTGGCCTTTTACAAGGGGCAGATCGAGCGGCAGATCGCCGAGCTCGAAGAGCGCCTGAACTCCCAGGCCAGCCAGGCCATCGCCACCGACACCAACGAGATGGCCGATGAAATTGACCGTGCCAGTATCGAGGAAGCCCGCCGTCTGGAGCTGAACCGCATCGAGCACGACAAGCTGCACCTGCGCAAGCTGAGGGGCGCATTGAAGCGAATGAACGATGGAGATTTCGGTTACTGTGAATCTTGTGGTGACGAGATCTCTCTCAAGCGGCTGCAAGCTCGTCCAGAGTCCCGTTTCTGCGTCGAATGCCAGAGCACCAAGGAATTTAACGATACCCACGTGTTCCGCCGCGTCGCCTGATTCTTCGAAGAACCGTCACCATTCAGGTGCAACAGACGCCAACAAGGCTGGGCCCGCGCTCAACCTTGCACAACGCCTCGCAGCAAGATGGTGACAAGTTCTGTTAGACTCCGGACACCTTCCGGAATCTACAGGAGAATAGAGAGTGAAATGGCTCATCAAACTGTGTTTGTGCCTGCCACTGCTGGCACAAGCACAGGTTCTGACGGTCAAGGTTCCCAGCCGTCCCGTCAACAATCTTGATCAGGAGTACCAGCTCAAACTGCTGGAACTGGCCCTGACCCGCTCCGGACAACCCTTTCGCATCCAGCCTGTCGAACTCGACCTCAACCAGTTCACCCTTCAGCAGCAGCTGAGCAAGGGCAAGACCATCAACGTCTTCTGGATGGGTACCTCCAGCGCACTCGAATCCTCCCTGATTGCCGTCCCCATTCCGCTGTTTCGCGGACTGGAAGGATTGCGGCTGTCGTTCATCCACGCGGACGCTCAGGAGAAGTTCAACCAGATCAATACCCTGGCCGATCTCAAACAGCTGAAGGCGGCGCAAGGGGTCGGTTGGGCCGATAACAAAATTCTGGAAAATGCGGGCATCCCGACCTTCTCCGGCCGATACAGCAGCCTGTTTCGCCTTATCAACGACGGCGACAAGATCGACTTCTTCCCGCGCGCCCTGGTGGAGATCTTCGCCGAGCGCAGCGAGCTGGTGGCGCAGTATCCCAACCTCGCTATCGAGCAGCATCTGCTGATCCGCTACCCCTTCGCCCAGTTCTTCTTCGTCAGCCCCGAATACCCCAAGCTGGCCAAGGCGATTCAGACCGGGCTGGAGCGGGCCTATGCCGATGGCAGCTTTATGAAGTTCTTCAATGACAACCCCAAGATCCGCGAAGCGCTCGCCAGCGCCAACCTCGATCAGCGGGTCACCATCGCCCTGCCCAATCCGGATATGACCCCGTTGCTAAAATCCATTCCGGCCCAATATTGGGAGTATCCACCGCAGGGATAAGCATCCCGAGCGCCTGACCATGAGGGTCGGGCAGCGAGAACACAGTGCGCCAGGGAGGTGCCATGAAGGGAATCCAGGAGTGGTTTGCGGAGTATGGCCAGAGCCATCGCCATCCGATAAACGTCGCCATCCACAAACTGGCGGTGCCGGGCATCTATCTCTGCTCGCTGGCGCTGCTCTGGTGTCTGCCACACGGGCCCTTGCCAGAGCCCCTCAACTGGGCGGCAGTGGCAGCCATTCCGGTGCTGCTGTTCTATCTGCAGCTGTCGTTTTCGCTGTTCGCGGGGATGACCGGGCTGACCGCGCTGGGACTGTGGCTCTGCCACCAGTGGCAGGGGCCGCTGCTGTGGCCCGCAGTGGCAGGGTTCGTGCTGCTCTGGATAGCCCAGTTTGTCGGCCACAAGATCGAGGGCAAGCGCCCCTCCTTCCTCGCCGACCTGCAATTTCTGCTGATCGGCCCCGCCTGGGTGCTTGCCAGCCTCTATCGTCGCGTGCGCCTTCCCTACTGAGGAAGGCCAACAGGAGAGACCATGACACATCGCCACACGATCAATAACACCCTTCGCCGCGCCCTGCCCCTGCTGCTGGGAGCCCTGTTTGCTGGCCCGGCGCTGGCCGACAAAGCCGACCCGGTCGGTGAAGTGAGCACCGCCTTCAAGCTCTTCGGCCCCAACCACAAGATCCTGGTGGAGGCGTTCGACGACCCGCGCATTAACGGCGTCGCCTGCTATCTGGCTCGCCCCAAAACCGGTGGCGTCAAGGGCGGGCTGGGACTGGCGGAAGATCCCTCCCACGCCTCCCTGTCGTGCCACCAGATCGGCCCCATCACCCTGCCCGAGAAGCTGAAGGCAGGGGAAGAGGTGTTCGATGTCAGCACTTCGCTGGTGTTCAAGGAGCAGAAAGTGGTGCGTTTTTACGACAAGAAACGCAATGCACTGGTTTACCTGACCTACAGCACCAAACTGGTAGATGGTTCGTACAAAAGTGCAGTCAGCGCCGTTCCCATCATGCCGTGGGGACAATAACCAGCCGGTTTGTCCGGTGATAGCTGACCCATTTTGTTGTAATTTGACGACACACACGCTGCGGAGCACATACCATGAAAGTCGCCGTATTCAGTACCAAGAGCTATGACAAAGAGCATTTCAACCAGGCCAACAGCCAGTACGGCTTCGACCTGGAGTTTTTCGATGTGCGGCTGGAGGCCAAAACGGCCCGACTGGCTCACGGCTTCCCAGTGGTGTGTCTGTTCGTCAATGACGATGCCGACCGCGAGGTATTGACCGAACTGGCTGCCAACGGCACCCAGGTGATCGCCCTGCGCTGCGCCGGTTACAACAACGTGGATCTGGCCGCGGCCAAAGAGCTGGGGCTGAAAGTGGTGCGGGTGCCCGCCTACTCCCCCGAGGCGACCGCAGAACACGCGGTCGGCATGATGATGTGCCTCAACCGCCGCATCCATAAGGCTTATCAGCGCACCCGCGACGCCAACTTCTCGCTGGAAGGGCTGGTCGGCTTCAACATGCATGGCAAGACCGTTGGCGTCATCGGCACCGGCAAGATCGGTCTGGCCGCCCTGCGCATCCTCAAGGGCTTCGGGGTTCGCCTGCTGGTCAACGATCCTTACCAGAATCCGGCAGCCATCGAGCTGGGAGCCGAGTACGTGGATCTCGATACCCTGTTCCGCCAATCCGACATCATCAGCCTGCACTGCCCGCTGTTCAAAGAGAACTACCACCTGTTGAACAAGGAGGCGTTCGCCAAGATGAAGGACGGGGTGATGATCATCAACACCAGTCGTGGTGGCCTGCTCGACTCCAACGCCGCCATCGAGGCGCTCAAGACCTCCCGTATCGGCGCGCTGGGGCTGGACGTCTACGAAGAGGAAGAGGATCTCTTCTTCTCCGACAAGTCCAACGAGGTGATCACCGATGACGTGTTCCGCCGCCTGTCCGCCTGCCATAACGTGCTATTCACCGGCCATCAGGCGTTTCTGACCCGCGAGGCACTGCACGCCATCGCCGATACCACCCTCGGCAATATCCGCGCTATCGAGAGCCAGGGTCGCTGCGAAAACGAAGTGGAGTAATCCTCTCGCACCCGTAGCCATGAACGACAGAGGGAGCCATTCCCTCTGTTATCCACACCGACATGCTCCCCCCCGTGTATTTTCCCCTGCGCCCTCAATATCCGGGGTGCCGGGTTGTGAGACCCGGCGCCTTCGGGTAGGCTAGCCCCCCTTTTTTATTCAGGAGTCTGGCGCCCATGTTTATCGGATTTGATTACGGCACCTCCAACTGTGCCGTGGCCGTGATGGAACAAGGTAGCCCCAGGCTGCTGAATCTTGGCGCATCCCGCTATCTCCCCTCCACCCTGCATGCGCCCCACCGGGATGCCATCGCCGGTCTGTTGGCCGAAGGGCTGGCCCCCGCCCAGCAGGCGGAGTACCTCAAGCTGCGTGGCCCCGTGGTCACCCGCGCCCAGACGGTTCGTCGCCAGATGCGCGAAGAGGGACTGATCGACGAGCTGAGCTTTGGCGGTGCCGCGCTGGAGCGCTATCTGGAAGAGCCGGACGACGGCTACTACATCAAATCGCCGAAATCCTTCCTCGGCGCTTATGGCCTCAAGGCCCCCCAGATCGCCCTGTTTGAAGACATCGTCTGCGCCATGATGCTCCATGTCCGCCAGCAGGCGGAGCAGCAGCTCGGCGCCCCGATCCGCCAGGCGGTGATCGGCCGACCGGTCAACTTCCAGGGTCTGGCGGGGGAAGAGAGCAACCAGCAAGCTATCGCCATCCTGACCGAGGCAGCCCGTCTGGCCGGTTTCGAGCAGGTGGAGTTCCTCTATGAACCGGTGGCCGCCGGGTTTGAATTCGAGGCGCGCCTCACCGAAGACGCCGTGGTGCTGGTGGTGGATATCGGTGGCGGTACCACCGACTGCTCCATGCTGCGGATGGGCCCGAGCTACCGCGATCAGCTGGATCGCAGCGGCGATCTGCTCGGCCACAGCGGCCAGCGGATCGGCGGCAACGACTTCGATATCCGCCTGACGGTGGAAGGGATGATGCCGCTGCTCGGCATGCACGAGACCCTCAAGACCGGCAAGCCGCTGCCCCACCCGCTGTTCTGGGATGCGGCCGCCATCAACGACGTCAGCGCCCAGAGCCGTTTCTACAGCCTCGACACCGCCCGCCAGCTACAGGACCTGCAGCTCGACAGCCAACCCGGCAGCAAGCTGGGTCGTCTGGCCAGCCTGCGGGCCCACAAGCTGAGCCACCAGCTGGTATGGCGTGCCGAGCAGGGCAAGATCGCCCTCTCGGAGCAGGAACTCAATCGCCAGTCGCTGGCCGAGCTGGAAAAAGGGCTGGAAGCGGAACTGACCCGTGAACAGCTGGCCAACGCCTCGGCCCTGCTGCTGGAGAAGATTGGCGAGCTGATGGACGAAGCGATTGCCGCCGCCGGTGTGCAGCCGGATCGCATCTTCGTCACCGGCGGTAGCGCCCGCTCGCCGCTGATCGCCAGCTTTATCCGCCAGAAGCTCCCGTCCATCCCGCTTGAAGGGGGCGATGACTTCGGCTCGGTGGCTGCGGGTCTTGCCCGTTATGCCGAGCGGCTGTTCGCCAACTGAGCCCTGAGATAGCGTAAATCGATGGCAACATCACCCGTGTGTTGCCATTATGCGACAGTCATGCGGGACAAGGGGCGACAGAAGCGGTCGGTCGTCCCCTCTCCCGCCCTGCTCCCGACTGCCCAAAAAGGGTATTCTTGACGCTCCCCCAACCGGAGCCCCCTCATGCCCAGATTGCCCTTTTTGCTGATCCCCCTGTTACTGCTCGCTGGCTGCAGCTCGACCGCCTTTGTTCAGCAAGATCTGCAACACCACCACTGGGTACTGAGCAAACTGGATGGCGAACCGATCAAGGCCCCCCGCGACAATCCCCCCGATTTCGAGATCGGCGAGCACTTCACCGTCAACGGCATCGCCGGTTGCAACCGCTACTTCGGTCAGGGCCATCTGGAAGATGACAAACTGTGGGTCACCAGTCTGGGCAGTACCGAAATGGCCTGCATGCCACCGCTCGACACTATCGAACAGGCTGTACTGACCACCCTTACCGAGGGTGCGACCCTGAGCGGCACCAGTCAGAACCTGATCCTGCAGGGCAAACAGCACCGTTTGGAATACACCTTGCGCGACTGGGTGTTCTAGCGCTCACAAAGCCGCATCACAAACAGGAACATGTTGTCCGGCTGTGGCACAATATGAGGCAGAGTTCGCAATGGAGGCTGCCTCAGCCATGTCGATGGATCGCCTGTTTGACAAGATCAAACAACTCCCCACTATTCCCAAGCTGCTGCACGAGTTGATGCAGAGCTTCAACGACGAGAATGCCCGCATCGACGAGATTGCGGCCAAGATCGCCATGGATCAGGTGATCAGCGTCAAAGTGCTGCGGATGGCCAACTCGGCCGCCCTGCGCCGGGGCAACGAAGTGACCTCCATCGAACAGGCGGTGATCCGGCTCGGCTTCAACCGGCTGCGCTCCGTGGTGGTCGCCTCCGGCATCATCGGCACCTTCAAGGCCCCGCCCAGCTTCGACAAGAACAAGTTCTGGACCGAGACCTTCCAGGTCGCCACCATAGCCAAAACCCTGGCCCAGGAGGCCAAGGTGATGGATCCCGAGACCGCCTTCACCTGCGCTCTGATCCACAACATCGGCGAACTGCTTATCCAGAGCACCTTGCCGGAAGAGGCCGAGCTCATCAACATGGCGATCCAGAACGGCAGCAGCCGGGTCGAGGCCCAGCGGGAGATGCTGGGCTACGACTATGCCCAGCTCGGTGCCGAGCTGGCGCGGCGCTGGAACCTCTCCGAGGCCTTCGTCGATGCCATCTCCCAACAGCTTGACCCGCTCTCCCACGATCCGGTCAGCAAGGAGGCGGTGCTGATCCGCCTCGCCGTGTTTATCTCCTTCGCCTGGAACGCGGGCGTGCCTGCCCAGGCCATCATCGCCCGCTTCCCCAAACCGCTCGCCGACCAGCTGGGACTGGATCCCAAGTCGCTGGCAGGCCAGCTCGAAACACTGCATGAACAGGGTAATGCCCTCGCCGATCTTCTGACTCAATAAGCATCATGACCCATCCGTTTCTGTTTCATCCCCAGGTGGCGCCCTGGTTCAAAGAGAGCGCCGACGCACTGCAATTGACTCTTTTTAGCGAGCTGGATGCACCGATCCGCGAGGTGTGGCTGCGCCACGAGCCGGATAACGAGGAGTACCTGATCCCGATGACGGCGGTCTCCACCCGCGATCGGCTGCAGGTGTGGCAGGCGACCCTGCCGCTCATCAAAGGACAGGATATCCACCTCTACAGCTTCAAGTGCCTCACCGACGAGGAGCAGTGGTGGCTGCACGGGGCGGGCGTCAGCGCGTCCATGCCGCCACGGGAGCAACATTTTCGCTTCAACAGCCTGCACCAGCCACCGGCCTGGGTGCAGGATCAGGTGTTCTACCAGATCTTCCCCGACCGCTTCTGCAACGGCGATCCATCGCTGAGCGTCAAGCATCACGAGTACGAATATCGCGGCAAAGCGGTGATCAGCAAGGCGTGGGGCGAGCCGGTCAGTCGTCATGAAGAGGGCCACGGCGCCTGCGAATTTTACGGCGGTGATCTGGCGGGCATCGATGCCAAGCTGCACTATCTGCAATCTCTCGGGGTAACGGCGCTCTACCTCAACCCCATCTTCGATTCGCCGAGCAACCACAAGTACGACACCCAGGACTACTTCAAGGTGGATGCCCACCTCGGCAGCAACGAGCAGTTCGCCGAGCTGACCCGCAACCTGCACCAGCGCGGCATGAAGATCATCCTCGATGCGGTGGTCAACCACACCTCTACCGAGCACCCCTGGTTCTGCCCGCCACTGGGCGCCCAGAGCAACCCGGACTCCCCGTGGCGCAGCTTCTACACCTTTGACAAACAAGGGGATTACGTCAGCTGGAAGGGCATTCGTAGCCTGCCCAAGCTCGACTTCTCCTGCGAGAAGGTACAGGACGCCGTCTATCGGGCTGACGACGCCATCCTCCGTTACTGGATGCGCTCCCCCTACCAGATCGATGGCTGGCGTTTCGACGTCATCCACATGCTGGGTGAGCGCGGCACCGCCGAGGGCAACAGCGGCCACGTGCGCGCCATTCGCGGCGCGGTGAAGCAGGAGAACCCGGACGCCTACGTGCTGGGCGAGCACTTCTTCGAGGCGAGCCAGTGGCTACAGGGGGATCAGGAGGACGGCGCCATGAACTACTACGGCTTCGCCCATCCGGTCCGCGCCTTCCTGGCCGGCAAAGATATCGCCTACCACCCCATCAAGATCAGCGCCGAAGAGCTGGATCGCTGGCTCAAGCTGGCGCGGGCCCACATCCCGTTCAAGAACCAGCTGGCCCAGTTCAACCTGCTGGACAGCCACGATACCGCCCGTTTCCTCCATCTGCTGGGAGAGGACAAGCAGCGGATGCGTCTCGCCGCCACCCTGCTGCTCACCTATATCGGTGTACCCTCCATCTACTACGGCGATGAAGTGGGGCTATCCGGCGGCAACGACCCGGACTGCCGCCGCTGCTTCCCGTGGGATACCACAGACTGGGATCACGTGCTGCACGACCACTATCGTCGGCTGATCCAGATCCGCCGCCAGCGCCCCTCCCTGCGCCGTGGCGATATCCAGACCCTCTACGCCGGGCCCCACAGCTATGTGTTCGCCCGTACCCTGCAAAGCGATCAGGTGGTGGTGGCCTGCAACCGTCACCCGAGCGAGCCGCGCACCATCAGCCTGCCCCTGTGGCAGACCGCGAGCCCGGCCAGCCGCTTCACAGACGCCTTCAACGGCGAAAAGTTCGAAGTAGTACAAGGCGAATTGCAGCTCACCATCCCGGCCAACTCGGCCCGGGTACTGATCTCCAGCTGAGCGAACAACTTACGCGCTGAAAAACAAAACCGGAGTCCAAGGCTCCGGTTTTTTATTCCGTTCAATCCACCATGGCGTTCGGCTCTTTGCCTGCCGACATCAGTAATTGATGCTGACGTAGGGTACTTCCGGCACCTGCCAGCGCTGCTTGAGGTATACGGTGAGCACGAAGAAGAAGTTGGCCAGCAGGTTAGCGAAGCGATAGAGAATGGGATCGAAGGCCACCTCGCTCTCTTCCAGCCTGACCAGCAGCCGCACCACCTTCTTGCTGCCGCAGCGGCACAGATGGAGGGTGGGAATGGGCTGCGGCCCCTGTGGCAGCACAAAACCGGTGACGCTGCCGCGACTCGCCTCGTTGTAGTGGTCGTAACGGGCCTTGAGCCACTCAAGGTCTGCATCGAAGATCCCCAGCTTGCCGCGTACCGAGCCGTTTAGGTTGTAGATAAGTCGCTGCAACGCCGCGAGATCCACCAGCATGGGCTCGGTATCGGCATCCGGCGCAAGGTGTGACAGCACGGCCCCGACCTGACAGCAGAGCTCGTCGGTGGCGATTTCAAAATCACATTTGAGCGAGCTTTCAAAGATAAAGGGGTAGCAGAGCTCGCGCTTGTCTCTTGGCTTCTTGGGGTTCATGGGGCAACCGGATTGGAGAAAAGGCCAGTTTGCCAGCCCCGGGAAGGGCTGGCAAACGGCAGCTCATTACTTGCGTTACGCGCTGTGGCTCAGGCGTTCTTACTGGCGGGCTCGGTGGACGGCTGGAACTGGCCAATCATCCGCAGCGCCTCCAGCATCCGCTGGTTGAAGTTGGTGAAGCTGCTGATCTGTGCCGGATCGCTCTGACCGCGAGCGGCCAGCACTGCCGGGGTCAGCGCCTGTTGCTGGGACTCCGGCAGCAGGGTATCTGCCTGCTTCTGTACCTGATCCAGCTTGGGCAGATAGTCGGCAAACGGCTTGAGCAGATCCTGCAGGGAGCTGGCCCCCTGATAGGTCTGGCTCAACTTGACGCTCTGCTTGAGTTTGAGGGAATAGGAGGCCAGCTGACTGTCGTCCAGCTTCAGTTCATTCGCCTTATCCAGCAGATCCTCGAAGTTGCCGGAGAAGAAGTTCCCCGCCAGCTCGTCGATCCCCTTGACCAGCTTGCCGATGGACTCCATCTCGTCGCTGTTGAGATCCCCCTCCAGTGAGAAGCTGAAGCTCTGACTCGATTTGAGGCTGAACTGACTGCCGCTCTCATCCTTCTGGGACTTGGTCTGCCAGCTGTCGTTGAAGCGCAGCACCACCTTGTCGCCATCCTTGGTCTGGATTTCCAGATAGCCCTGCTGGCGGCTGGCCATCTCGGCCTGCCCCATGTCGGTCGGGGAGACCTTGCCGAAGAACTCCTTCTCGAACTCCTCGAGCCCTTTCTGGATCAGCTTGTAGCTCTGATCGATACCGGTTTTGATATCGTCGTTGTCAGTCGCCCACTTGCCGAGCTGCTTCTTCGCCTCCTCAAAGCCCTTGTCGACCCCCTTGCGGGCCTGCTCCATCATCCCGGTCAGGTCGTCGTCGGATTTGCCATCGGCCCGCGCGGCACCAAGCCGCCCGGTCACAAACTGCAGCACGTTGTCCGCCACCGACTGGAAGTCGAACAGGGTCTCCGGGGTGATCTCCTCGGGCTCTTTCACCTTCGGCGCCTGATAGCCCTGGCCGTTGATCTCCAGCGAGAACTGCAACGCCTGCTGGATCAGCACCTGCGCCCACTTGGGCGGCTTGTGCAAGGAGACCTCCTCCTCGCTCTTGACCTGTTTCTGCTCCGCCGGTTGGGGCGATTTGGGAGAAACACCCACTCCCTTGGGTTGGGCTGCGCCCACGCCTTCGATCTGCATAATGTGTCCTCCCACCATGCCTGTAGATCAGCTATCGGCCTGACTGAACACTTCTTGACCACAAAATACTGGACAATCTGCGGCTGGCTTTTAAAATCGGGCCCCTTTGGGTGGCCTGTTGCCTTCCCCCGATTTCGACCCGGCCCGGCCGGTGTGCATGTGAGGTATTTATGACCCAGTCCCAACAGCCTTCCGCGAACGCTCCGGCGCCTAGAACCGCGGCCGACTATCAGGCCCAACTCGACGAAAAGCGCGCTCGCCTCACCGAGCTGTTTGCCGGCTTCACCCTCCCGGCACTGGAAGTGCACAGCTCGCCGGCGGAGTACTACCGGATGCGCGCCGAATTTCGCATCTGGCACGAAGGGGATGACCTCTTCCACTGCATGTATGCCCCGGCGACCAAAGAGATCATCAAGATAGACCACTTCCCCACCGCCAGCCGCCTCATCAACCAGTTGATGCCGCTGCTGCTGGAGGGGCTGCGCCCACACCCGGTGCTGCGCCGCAAGCTGTTCCAGATCGACTACCTCTCCACCCAGTCCGGCCAGATCATTGTCAGCCTGCTCTATCACCGCAAGCTGGAGGCCGAATGGCAACAAGCCGCCGAAGTGCTGCAGGCCGATCTGCGCGCCAAGGGGTTCGAGCTGCAATTGATTGGCCGCGCCCACAAGCAGAAGATCTGTCTGGGGGATGACTTCGTCATCGAACAGCTCAACGTGGAGGGTCGCCAGCTCATCTACAAGCAGGTGGAGAACAGCTTCACCCAGCCCAACGCCGCCATCAACGAGCAAATGCTGGCCTGGGCGCTGGATGTGACCAAGGGGAGCGAAGGGGACCTGCTGGAGCTCTATTGCGGCAACGGCAACTTCTCCATCGCGCTGGCGCAGAACTTCCGCAAGGTGCTGGCCACCGAGATCGCCAAGCCAAGCGTCGACTCCGCCCAGTTCAACATCGCCGCCAACGGCGTCGACAACCTGATCATCCTGCGCATGTCGGCCGAAGAGTTCACCATGGCGATGCGTGGCGAGCGGGAGTTCAACCGCCTCAAGGGGGTCGATCTCAAGAGCTACCAGTGCAACACCATCTTCGTCGACCCGCCCCGCGCCGGTCTCGACGATGCGACCGTCAAGCTGGTACAGGAGTACGACAACATCCTCTACATCTCCTGCAACCCCGAAACCCTGCAGGCCAACATGACCGTGCTGGGCGAAACCCACGAGATCGCCCGTTTCGCCCTGTTCGACCAGTTCCCCTGGACCCATCACATGGAAGCCGGGGTCTATCTGCGTCGCAAGGCCGATTGATTAAGGCAGACAGGAAAACAACAACAGGGCCGGATGGCCCTGTTTTGTTATTGGCTCAACATTGACCTTACTCCAGTCGGAAGTGGCCCACGATCTCCCGCAGCCGGTCGTAGGTTTGCTGCATCGCGGCGGAACTGGCAACCGTCGCTTCGCCATTGTGGGTCAGCTGGCGGATCACTTCGGCAATGGCACTCATGTTGCGATTGATCTCTTCAGCCACCGCACTCTGCTGCTCCGCTGCCGTGGCGATATGGCTGATGAGATCATTGATCTCCACCACTTCCCCCGCCATCAGATCCAGCGACTCGTTGACTTTAGTGGTGTTCTCGGCAGCCCCCTGACAGCTCTGCTTGGTGTTGCCCATGGCCTCCACCACAGTCCGGGTGCCCCGCTGCAGGCTGGCCAGCATGGTCTGGATCTCTGCAGTGCTCTTCTGGGTACGGGCCGCAAGCGAGCGTACCTCATCCGCCACCACCGCAAAGCCACGACCCTGTTCCCCGGCGCGAGCCGCCTCGATGGCGGCGTTGAGCGCCAGCAGGTTGGTCTGTTCGGCAATGCTGCCGATCACCCCCAATACAGAGCCAATCTGCTGCACATCCTGCTGCATCGCCTCGATGGAACGGGCGGTCTCCTCCACCTCGTCCACCAGCGCCATCACGCTGGCCATCGCCTGATCCACTACCTGGCGGGACTGGCTCGCCAGCTGCTGGCTCTGGCCGGTAAGCTGGGCGGTGCTGGCCGCACTCTCGGAGACGGAGACCGCGGTGCGGCTCATCTCGTTGATGGCGGTCACCACCTGCTCGGTCTCGCGCACGTGGTCCGCCAATAGGGACTGGGCGGCGCCGGTCTGGCTGGCCAGCCCCTCGATGCCGCTGTTGAGCTGGCCGCTCGCCTGTTGCACCTCCCCCATCATCTCCTGCAAGCGTTCGATAAAACGGTTGATCCCGGCCGAGATCTGGCCCAGGTCATCCTTGCTGGTCACCGCCAACCGGCGGGTGAGATCGCCGCTGCCGCGAGAGAGCTCCAGCACCAGATCCCGTAACGAAACAATGGGTCGATAAGCCACGTTGAGCGCCAGCATTGCCAGCACCATCACCACTATCGCCACACCAAACAGCGCCATGATGATCTGGCCGTTGAGTGACCGGGTCATGGCACGGATATAGTCAAGATCGATGTAGCCGGTCAGGGTCCAGCTGTTACCGCGAATATCCAGCTGGTTGGGGCGCGCTTCGCTCTCCCCCTGCGGTTTGCTGCTGTAGAGCTCATTGCCCTGGCCGTCGGCCAGCGAGAAGTAGCGCCCCTCGCCGCTCATCTTCTCCAGTAGGCTCTTGAACTCGCTCATGTCGAGGTAGTAGAGATAGGCCGAATCTGCACCTCGCGGCACCAGTATGGTGATGACCGGCTTGCCATCCACCTGTTGCAGCGGGCTGACGGTGATCTGGTTGTTGGCGGCGGGGATCAGCTTGCGCAGCGCATCGACCCTGGCGCTGTCGTTGATGACACCGCTCACGTCGAACGCCATGTCGCCGATCACTTTGACGATATTGTGAAAGCCGGTCTCTTGCAGGGTCTTCTTGACGTTGGTCACCCCGAAGTTGAGGTTGGCGGCCAGCAGGATTTTCTGATTGATGTCGCTGGCCAGCTTCTCTTTGACCAGAGTGATCTGTTCGTTGATGTTCTTGGTCGCCTGGGTGCGGATGTAGGCGCTGATGAAGTGATTGACGCTGAACCAGGCGGTACCGATGGTGACCAGAATGGCCAGCAGCAACAGGACGTAAATCTTGACCTTGAATGGCATGGGATCCCTCCAGAAGAGAGGGCTGGCAGCGCCAACCCTCCCTGCCAATCGTTATTTCTTCTTGGCGTACTTCATGGAATCCAATGCCACCGCCAGAATGATGATGCCGCCCTTGATGATGAACTGCCAGTAAGGGCTGACCCCGATATAGGTCAAACCATAGTTGATCAGGGTGAAGATAAGTACGCCGGTGATCACACCCGCGACCGTTCCCACCCCGCCGGCAAACGACACGCCGCCCACCACGCACGCCGCGATGGCATCCAGCTCGTACATGAAGCCGAGGTTGTTGGTGGCGCTACCGATACGGCCTGCTTCCAGCATGCCGCCGAAGGCGTAGAAGACCCCCGCCAGCGCATAGATCATTACCAGATTGACCGCCACATTGACGCCGGAGACCTTGGCCGCCTCGGGGTTGCCGCCGATGGCGAAGATGTTTTTGCCAAAGCGGGTCTTGTTCCACAGCACCCAGACAAAGACGCTGGCGATGGCCGCATAGAAGGTGAGATAGGAGAGCTTGAATCCTCCTATCCGGATAAAGCCCTGCGCGAAGCTGGAGAAGCGGGGGTCAAACCCGGCCACCGGCGAAGCCCCTACCGAGTCAAAGTAGAGGGAGTTGATACCGTAGACGATGATCATGGTGCCCAGGGTGGTAATGAACGGGGTAACGTTCAGGTAGGCCACGATCAGACCGTTGACCAGACCAATCAGCGCCCCCACCACACAGACCAGCAGGATCACCGCAGGAATGGGCACCTCCCCCAACGTCGGGAACACCTTGTTGACGTTGGTCAGCGCCTGCAACATGGTTGCTGCTATGAGTGCCGCCAGACCGACCTGACGACCGGCCGAGAGATCCGTCCCCTGAGTGATGATGATGCCCGCCACCCCCAGCGCTATGATGACCCGCACCGAGGACTGGGTCAGGATGTTGCTGAAGTTGGTGAGGCTCAGGAAGGAAGGCTCCTGGATCACGATGACCATGAGCAGCACCAGCAGCACCAGATAGATGGCGTTTTCCTTGAGCGCCTGCATCAGATTGAAATTTTTAGCCGACTCCATAAATGTCTTCCTGTCTCTAGAGGTACAGAGATGCCAGGCGCAGTATCTCGCTCTGGTCAGTTTCTTTGGTATTGACGATCCCGGCGACCCGGCCATTGCTCATCACCATGATGCGGTCGGTGATCCCCAGCAATTCCGGCATCTCTGACGAGATGATGATGATCCCCTTGTCCTTCTTCGCCAGCTCCAGGATGAGCTGGTAGATCTCGAACTTGGCCCCGACGTCTATGCCGCGGGTGGGCTCGTCGAGCATCAGGATCTCCGGCTGGGTCAGCAGCCAGCGACCGATGATCACCTTCTGCTGGTTGCCCCCGGAGAGGGAACCTATCTGGGTCTGCTGGGTCGGCGTCTTGACCCGCATGGAGTCGATCACCCACTGGGTATCGCTCTTCATCTTGTTGTCGCTGAGCAGCCCCATGGAGCCCTTGTAGCTGTCCATGTTGGCGATCAGGGAGTTGAAGGCGATATCGAGCCGGGAGTAGATACCGGTGGAGCGGCGCTCTTCCGTCACCAGCGCAAAGCCGTTGCGGATCGCTTCGTGGGCGTTGTGGTTGGCCACCTCTTTGCCGTGCAGCTTGATGCTGCCCTGACTGCGATCGCGAATACCGAACAGGGTCTCGACGATATCGGTGCGCTTGGCCCCCACCAGTCCGGCGATGCCGAGGATCTCCCCCTTGTGCAGGTTGAAGGTCACATCCTGAATGGAGGGCTGGTTTTTCGCCGTCAGGTGTTCGATCTCGAGGATCACCTCTTTCGGCTGGTTGGTCTTTTCCGGGAAACGCTGGGTCAGTTCACGGCCGACCATCATCCCGATGATCTGATCCATGGTCATGCCCTTGAGCGGCTGGGTTGCCACCCACTGGCCATCCCGCAATATGGTGATCTCGTCACAGAGCTGGAAGATCTCCTCCATCTTGTGAGAGATGTAGACGATGCCGCACCCCTTCTCCTTCAACTTGTTGATGATCTTGAAGAGGTGGTTCACCTCTTTCTCGGTCAGGGAGGAGGTGGGTTCATCCATGATGACGATCTTGGCGTCGTAGGAGAACGCCTTGGCGATCTCGATCATCTGCATCTGGGAGACCGACAGGGTCGCGACCTTCACCTTGGGGTCGATGTCGATATCCAGCTCATCGAAGATGCGCTTGGTGTCGTCATACATCTTGCCGTGGTCGATAAACCACCCCTTGGTGGGGTAGCGGCCGAGCCACATGTTGTCCATCACGGTACGCTGCAGCACCAGGTTGAGCTCCTGATGCACCATGGAGACGCCATTTTCCAGCGCCTCTTTCGAGGAGGTGAAGTTGATCTCCTGCCCCTTGAAGAAGATCTTGCCCTGATCCTTCTCGTAAATGCCGAACAGGCACTTGAGCAGTGTGGATTTTCCCGCTCCGTTCTCGCCCATCAACGCATGCACAGAATGAGGACGGACCCGTAAATTGACATTATCGAGTGCCTTGACGCCGGGAAAGCTCTTACTGACGTCAATCATCTCCAACAGCCATTCTGATTGTTGCTGTGTTGTCATATCAGCCATCACATCTGGTTGAAAAAAGGGCAAGGGGATCTCCCTTGCCCTGGAGGAGGGAATTACTCGAATTGGGACAGGTTGTCTTTATCCACACCGACGTAGGCAACACGTACAACCTTGTCGACGATATTCCACTTGGTGCCTTCACCGGCCGGTTTGCCT
Organism: Aeromonas sp. FDAARGOS 1405; assembly: GCF_019048265.1. Classification (NCBI taxonomy): domain Bacteria; kingdom Pseudomonadati; phylum Pseudomonadota; class Gammaproteobacteria; order Aeromonadales; family Aeromonadaceae; genus Aeromonas; species Aeromonas sp. FDAARGOS 1405. The sequence continues at coordinate 1,122,696 of NZ_CP077311.1, forward strand.
TCAGCCAGGTTCTTGGTCAGCTCGAAGGTGGCTTTGGCCTGGTTGGCCGCATCGTTCAGCACGGTACCCGCCATGGCACCGCTCTTGACCATGGCCAGCGCTTCCGGCAGCGCATCGACGCCGAACACCGGAATGGCAGTCTTGCCCTGTGCTTTCAGTGATTCGACTGCGCCCATTGCCATGCCGTCGTTGTTGGCGATGACCACTTCGATCTTGTTGGCGTTGGGGCCGGAGATCCAGGCGTCCATCTTGTCTTTCGCCATGGCGGTATCCCACATACCGGTATCCATATGCAGTTGTTCAGTCTTGACGCCGCCATCGTTCAGGGTCTTGACCACGTAGGAGGTGCGCGCTTCGGCATCCGGGTGGCCCGGCTCCCCTTTCAGCAGCACGAACTGGATCACGCCATCCTTGTTCAGATCCCACTCCGGATGGGCTTTCCAGTGTTTGGCAATCAGCTGACCCTGGATGATCCCTGACTCCTTGGAGTCGGTACCCACGTAGTAGGCCTTGTCGTAGCTGGCCAGATCGGTAGCGCTTGGCTCCTTGTTGTAGAAGACCACCGGGATATCTTCGCCACGGGCTTTCTCAATCACCACCGGTGCCGCAGCGGGGTCAACCAGGTTGATGGCCAGCGCCTTCACCCCTTTGGCCAGCAGCACGTCGATCTGGTCGTTCTGCTTGGACTGGTCGTTCTGGGAGTCGTTCATCAGCAGTTCCACCCCCGGAGTGGCTGCCGCCTCCTTCTCGATGGCCTTGCGCACGACCGCCATGAAGTTGTCGTCGTACTTGTAGACGGTTACCCCGATACGGGTGTCAGCCTGGGCATTGGCTCCAGCCATCATGCCCATCAGCAGGGCGGCAACTGTGGTCAGTTTTTTCATTATGTGTGCTCCGATGTGTCTATCTGTGTTGTAGGGTGGCGAGCAATTGAGCAAGCGCCAATCAATGTAATCAGTTTGTTGTCATTTCTTCTGTGATCATGACGACAAAATGAAAACGATTACACTCTGTTACATTGAAACTTTGTTTTTATTTTTCAAATGCATATGAATAAAAATCAGTTTTGAGACTCAATCATTTCCACAGCATTGAGGCTAGTCGTTACTGGCCTGTTGTCAAAATGGCGCACTGGCTAGGCAGTCGTCTCAATAGCTGGCTTAACAGAGAGTGCAGCCCCAACGGTAACGATGCTCGAGCAGTTGATACTCGGGACGCACGCTCTGGCTCCAGGAGTCATCTCCGCCCACTCCCATGTGAGCACCATCGAGACAGACCCACAGCCCCTCCTCTGCCACCAGATCGCTCTGGTGACGAGCAGCGGCCAGCTGTTGCTGACTGAAGCGGCTGGCACTGAAATGGAAGCTGCCGCTCACCGTCGTGCTGCCCAACTGCAACTGGCGGGTATCGCAGCGCAAGCCGTTGTCGCTCGGGAAGATGTAAGGGGTATGCATCGCCTCCAGCGGCAAACTCCAGCGCCCCAGATCGGCGCCCAACAGGCGATCCGGATAGTTCTCATGAGGGCCACGCCCCAGCCATTCTGCTCGCGCCGGTACCTCGGCCAGATGGAGCAACAGACCGATCCGCGGTAGCGAAGGCAGCACCTGCGCCAGCTCGGTCTCTATCTCCAGGCTCATGGCGCCATCGTCGGTAAAGCGGTGATGCCAGTGACTCACCAGCAGCAGCTCATCGCGGTGGAAGTAGCCATGGCTGACACGGATATCCCCTCCGGCGACCGCGAGCCCCAGACAGCGGTGCTGCCACTGACCGAGACCACAGCCCTGCCAGAGGGCAATCCAGGAGCCAGGGTCGGCGTGATCCGCTTCGCTGGTGCCGATGTCGTTGTCGAGCGGCGCCCGATAGAAGTGATCCATGATCGGCGCCAGCAGCTGCTCCTGCCCCGATTTTTGCCAACTGGTGATACGGCCGCTCTGCTTGTCGAGCCACCACTGGCTGTTTGCGGCGGTGATCCGCCAGCCATCCGGCTGCTCGCTCAGGGTGGCGGCAGCGGCGGGAGCAGGCAGAGCAAGGGGGGTCGGCAGGGTGAACTGCTGACGGGCGACCTTGTGATCCGCCTGCGACCAGGGGGTGGCCTGCGGCTGAACGATGGCCAGATCGAGCCAGGCCAGTGAACCTGCCGCAAAGGTGGGCAACGCCTCGCTCAGGGTCAACTCGACCACCCCCTGTGGCGCCAGCTCAAGGGAAACGTCCCCCTGCTGCTGCACATGACCGTTCTCGCACAGCTGCCAGCAAAGCCGCTCGTTGTCGGTTTCCCGGAACAGGTATTCGCTCTCGATCCGCACCCGCAGCGGGGTGTGCTCGAGCAGGGTGAAGTGGAACGGCTGCTGGGCACGCTTCGCCTCGCACAGGGCAGGATGGGGGGTACGATCCGGGAACAGCAGACCGTTGCAGCAGAACTGGCGATCGTTTTGCACATCACCGAAGTCGCCGCCATAGCCCCAGTAGTGGCGGCCATCGGCGGTGTATTTGTCGAGCCCCTGATCGACCCAATCCCAGACAAACCCGCCTTGCAGGCGTGGATGATCGCGAAACGCCTGCCAGTAGTGGGCGTAGCCCCCCAGACTGTTGCCCATGGCGTGGGCATATTCGCAGAGGATCAACGGCCGGTGCTCGCCGGGCAGGCCGATCCACTTGGCCAGCGCCCACTTGGGCACCGCCAGGAAGGGTTGATCCTGATGGGTTCTGGCATACATGGGGCAGATGATGTCGGTGGCCGGGGTATCGGCCCCACCCCCCTCGTACTGCACCGGGCGGCTCGGGTCGCTGCGCTTGATCCAGCCATACATGGCATCGTGGGCCGGGCCGTAACCCGACTCGTTGCCCAGCGACCAGATGATGATCGAGGGGTTGTTGAAATCCCGTGCCACCATGCGGGTCGCCCGCTCCAGAAAGGCGTTACTCCAGGCGGGATCCCGCGCCAGCCGCCCCATGGGGGTCATGCCGTGGGTCTCCAGATTCGCCTCGTCCACCACATAGAGGCCGAGCCGATCGCACAGGCGATAGAAGTCGGGGTGGTTGGGATAATGGGAGCAGCGCACCGCGTTGAAGTTATGGCGCTTCATCAGCAGCAGATCCCGCTCCATGGTGGCGCGATCAATGGCATACCCTTTGGCGGGGTGGTGTTCGTGACGGTTGGCACCACGGATCAGCAGCGGCTGGCCGTTGACCAGCAGCAGGCCACCACGGATCTCCACCACCCGAAAGCCCACATCGCACGCCTCACTCTCGATGGCGCGGCCCTGCTCGTCCAGCAGGGTCAGGGTCAGGCGATAGAGATGAGGCGTCTCGGCGCTCCACTTGCGCGGCGCAGCCACGTCGAGCCAGAACTCGGCGCGATCGTCATACGCCCCTTTTTCATCAATAGCTTGGGTGCCGATTGGCTGGCGCAGGGTCACGACCCGCTCGCTACCGTCATAGAGATTGGCCTCTACCGACAGACCAGCCCCATTGGCTACCTGCAGTGCAATCTTGAGACGGCCATCCCGATAGCAGGCATCCAGCTCGGGGGTCACCCGCATATCCATAAGATAACGGGACGGTTTGTGCAGCAGGCTGACGGAGCGGAAGATCCCTGACAGCCACCACATATCCTGATCTTCCAGATAGGAGCCATCGGACCAGCGCAGCACCAGCACCGCCAGCCGGTTGCGACCGGCTTGCAGATAAGGAGTCAGATCGAATTCGGCGGGCAGCCGGCTGTCCTGGGAGTAGCCGACCCAGCGGCCGTTGCAGAAGAGATAGAAGGCACTGCTCACCCCGTCAAAGATGATCCGGCTCTGGCCGCTGGCCAGCCAGTCGGCGGGCAGCTCGAACTCGCGGGAGTAGCAGCCAGTAGGATTGTCTGCCGGCACTCGCGGTGGATCGCAGGGAAAGGGGTACTTGATATTGGTGTAGATGGGGCCATCGGTGAGCGGCCGCGCAGCTGGATAGGCGGCATCCAGCTGCCAGTTGCCCGGCACTGTAATGGGGCAAGCATCCACCAGATCCTGCGCCAGCCAGCTCTCGGGCACCAATTCGGGAGCGGCAAAGAAGGAGAAGCGCCACTCGCCATCGAGCAAGAGACGGGAGGAAGAGGCCAGATCCCCCCTGGCATCCGCTTCGCTGCGCCAGCTGAACATGGGGGTATGGGCAGCCAGCCGGTTTACCGATGTAATGGCCTGAGTCTGCCAATCCTGACGCGCCACTATCTCCCTGAGCATTCACTCTCTCCCTGCTGATTGGAAAACGTATTCAGTCTAGAGAAGTATGACGCAGGGAACGGCGATCTCGCTCACACAGATGTAAACGATTACACCAATTTTGTTAAGTAAAGCGGAGTAAAAATGATTAAAAATAGGTAAAACAATAACTGTGCAAGAAACGGCCCCGAACAGGGCCGCAAAAGGGGGCTATCCGGCCCGAACCGGTGCCACCGAGTGGCGATTGATCAGGGTGGGGGTATAGATCCGGCTCTGGGTCGCGTCACTCTCCCCCGCCGCCAGCTGAATGGCCAGCTTGGCCGCCTGGGCCGCCATCAGCTCGATGGGATAGCGCATGGTGGAGAGCTTGGGGCGCAGATATCTGGCATAGATGATGTCATCGAAGCCCACCACCGAGACCTCCTCCGGCACTCGCAGGCCGTTGTCCGCCAGCACGGAGATGGCGCCCGCCGCCATGGCATCGTTATAGGCAACCACAGCGGTCACCTTGAGCCCCTTGGCAAGCAGATTGAGCATGGCGCGCTCGCCCCCCTCCTCGTTCGGCGTGCCGCTCTCGATAAGCTCGGGATCGGCTGCCAGACCCGCTTCCATCAGTCCATCCTGATAACCCTGCAGGCGCAAGGTGGCATCCTCAATGGCGTGATCCGAGCTGATAAAGGCAATATGGCGGTGACCCAGTTCGATCAGGTGGCGAGTTGCCGTGGCCGCACCAAGCCGGTTGTTGAGGGCGATGCAGCGCCCCTTGAGGGCAGGAATATCGCGGTTGATCAACACCATGCCGGGCACCCGCATGGCGTAATCGCACAGTTCCTCGTCGCTCAGCGCCTTGCTGTGCACCACCAGCGCCTCGCAACGCTTGCCGATCAGCAGCTCGATCGCTTCACGCTCCTGACGCGCCTTGTGAAAACCGTTACCCATCAGCAGGTGAAGGTTCTGCTCGACGGCGATGCCGGAGACCCCCTTCACCAGTGCGCCGAAGAAGGGATCCGCCACGTCACCGACCACTACCCCCATGGTGTCGCAGGTCTGGCTGACCAGTGCCCGCGCGTTGGCGTTGGGGGTGTAGCCCAGTTCGGCCATGGCCTTCTGCACCACTTCGCGAGATGCGGCGCTGGCCTTGGGGGAGTTGTTCATCACCCGTGAAACCGTTGCCACCGACACATTGGCCAAACGGGCGACATCCTTGATGGTGCTCATGCTGTTTTCACTTCTTTCACTGTGCGATAGAGCGCCATTATACCCAGCAAACCCATTGAAAACAGGGGTGAAATAAATATCTGCCGTCAGGATAATCACAAAAACAGTGTAATCGTTTACACTGTTTTGCAAGCAAGCTCACAGTTTGGTCGCCACACCCTCGGCTAGACTCCTTCCAGACACTTTTTCAGTGGAGAGCAAGATGAACGTTCTGGTCACCGGCGGCTGCGGATATATCGGCAGCCACACCTCTCTGGCCCTGCAAGCCGCAGGCATGACCCCGGTCGTGGTGGACAACCTCTGCAACAGCAAGCGCAGCGTGTTGACTCGAGTCGCCGCTATCAGCGGCCAGCAACCCGTGTTCTATCAAGGGGATATTCGCGATGCCGCCCTGCTGGACCGGATCTTCGCCGAGCAGCAGATCGACGCAGTAATCCACTTTGCCGCCCTCAAGGCGGTCGGCGAGTCGACCCGCATTCCACTGGATTACTACGAGAACAACCTCGGCGGCACCCTCACCCTGCTGCAGGCGATGAAACGGGCCGGGGTGCACAATCTGGTGTTCAGCTCCTCGGCCACCGTCTACGGCGATCCCGCCACTCTGCCGATCCGTGAGGATTTCCCCCGCAGCGCTACCAACCCCTACGGTCGCTCCAAGCTGATCATCGAGGAGATCCTCGAGGATCTGCAGCTGGCCGAGCCCCACTGGAGCATGACCCTGCTGCGCTACTTCAATCCGGTCGGCGCCCACGAATCGGGCACCATGGGTGAAGACCCGCAAGGTATCCCCAACAACCTGATGCCCTATATCACCCAGGTGGCCATCGGCCGTCGCGACTGCCTGTCGGTTTTTGGAAACGATTACCCAACTGTGGATGGCACCGGCGTGCGCGACTACATCCACGTGATGGATCTCGCCGAGGGGCACGTCAAGGCACTGCAACACTGCGCCAACAAGGGTGGCGTGCACACCTACAACCTGGGCACAGGTCAGGGCCAGAGTGTGTTGCAGCTGGTCGCCGCTTTCTCCGCCGCCTGTGGCAAGCCGCTGCCGTTTCGCATCGAACCGCGTCGCCCTGGTGACATCGCCGCCTGCTGGGCCGATCCGGCCAAGGCAGAGCGGGAACTGGGCTGGCAGGCGACCCGGGGCATAGACGCCATGTGCGCCGACAGCTGGCGCTGGCAATCGGCCAACCCGAACGGTTACGAGGAGTAGGCCTGCCTGCTCCCTGTTAATAAACGACTTTAGTTTTCCATACCTTATTCAGGAGAGATGATGTTCAACCCCGTCGATCATCCCCATCGCCGCTTCAACCCGCTGACCGGCCAGTATGTGCTGGTCTCCCCCCACCGGGCCAAACGCCCCTGGCAGGGACAGGTGGAGAAGGTGAGTCAGGCCCCCAAACAGGCCCACGATCCCGACTGCTTCCTCTGCGCGGGCAACACCCGGGTCACCGGTGACATCAACCCCGACTACAAGGGCACCTTCGTTTTTACCAACGACTTCGCTGCCCTGATGCAGGATACCCCGGCCGCCGACAACGCAGGCGACCCCCTGCTGAAGCTGGAAGCCGCCCGCGGCACCAGCCGGGTCATCTGCTTCTCGCCGGATCACGGCAAGACCCTGCCCGAGCTGCCGCTGCCCGCCATCGAAGGAGTGATCACCACCTGGATGGATCAGGTCACCGAGCTGTCGGCTCAGTGGGAGTGGGTGCAGGTCTTTGAAAACAAAGGCGCCGTCATGGGCTGCTCCAACCCGCACCCCCACGGCCAGATCTGGGGCAGCGACTTCCTGCCCAACGAGATCGCCCGCGAAGAACAGCACCAGCGAGACTGGCTGGCCGAGCATGGCCGCCCCATGCTGCTCGAATATGTGGAGCGGGAGCTGGCGGATCGCTCGCGCATCGTGGTGGAGACCGAACACTGGCTTGCCGTAGTCCCCTTTTGGGCCGCCTGGCCGTTCGAAACCCTGTTGCTGCCCAAGGCGCACGTCCCCTCCATGCTGAACCTGACCAAGGCCCAGCAGCAGGATCTGGCGGTGGCGCTCAAGGAGCTCACCAGCCGCTACGACAACCTGTTCGAGTGCAGCTTCCCCTACTCCATGGGCTGGCACTTTGCGCCGCCCAAGTCGGAGTGCCCCGAGGCGTGGCAACTGCACGCTCACTTCTACCCGCCCCTGCTGCGCTCCGCCACCGTGCGCAAATTCATGGTGGGCTTCGAGATGCTGGCCGAAACCCAGCGCGACCTTACCCCCGAGCAGGCCGCCCAGCGGCTGCGCGCCCTGAGCCCCATTCACTACAACCAGACCAGCCAAACCAATGAGGAGGCCCAATGACCCCCAGCCAACGCGTCAGCACCGTTTTTGCCGAGCAATTTGCCAAAGCGCCCGATCTGCTGGTGCGCGCCCCCGGCCGCGTCAACCTCATCGGTGAACATACCGACTACAACGACGGCTTCGTGCTGCCCTGCGCCATCGACTACGAGACCTGCGTCGCCATCGGCCTGCGCGATGATCGACAAGTGCAGGTGATCGCCGCCGACTACGACAACCAGCGCGACCTGTTCGACCTCGACCAGCCCATCGAGCACCACCCCAGCCAACGCTGGAGCGACTACATCCGCGGCGTGGTGAAATATCTGCAGGAGCGCGGTTATGCCCTGCGCGGCCTCGATCTGGTGGTCTCCGGCAACGTGCCGCAGGGGGCGGGGCTCTCCTCCTCCGCCTCACTGGAAGTGGCCATCGGTCAGGCCTTCAAGGAGGCGCTGGGGCTCGATATCAGCCAGGCGGAGATCGCCCTCAACGGTCAGCAGGCGGAGAACAAGTTCGTCGGCTGCAACTGCGGCATCATGGATCAGATGATCTCCGCCAGCGGCAAAACCGACCACGCCCTGCTGCTCGACTGCCGCTCGCTGGAGACTCGCCTCATCCCCATGCCCACCGATCTGGCGGTGCTGATCGTCAACTCCAATGTGCGCCGCGGTCTGGTGGATAGCGAATACAACACCCGCCGCCAGCAGTGCGAAGCGGCCGCCCGCCACTACGGGGTCAAGGCGCTGCGCGACCTCGATCTGGCCGGACTGGAAGCGGGCAAAGCCGGGCTGGATGAGGCCTGCTATCGCCGTGCCCGCCACATCGTCGGTGAAAACGCCCGCACCCTGGCGGCCGCCGATGCGCTGGCGAGCCACGACCTGACCCGCCTCGGCGAGCTGATGGCCGAGTCGCACGCCGCCATGCGCGATGACTTCGAGATCACAGTGCCCGCCATCGATGGTCTGGTGGAGATCATCAAGGCCAGGATCGGCACCGAAGGCGGCGTACGGATGACTGGCGGCGGCTTCGGCGGCTGCGTGGTCGCCCTGCTGCGCCCCGAGAAGGTGGCCGAGGTGATCGCCGCGGTTGAAGCCGAGTATCCGACCCGCTTCGGCCTCAAGGCTGACTGCTACGTCTGCTCTGCCAGCGCCGGTGCAGGCAAGCTATGAGCAGCGCCATGACACCATTCGAACTGGAAAACGAGGAGGGGCTGCGCCTGCGCGGCCTCGACTTCGGCGCCACCCTCACATCCCTCACCCTGCCGGTGGCGGGCAAACGGCGCGAAGTGCTGCTGGGTTGTGCCGACAACGCCTATCCAGCCCAACAGGTGTGGCTGGGCGCGGTGGCGGGACGTTTTGCCAACCGCATCGGCGGCGCCGAGCTGCTACGCGATGGCCAGCGCTGGCCGCTGGATGCCAATCAGGCACCCAACTGCCTGCATGGCGGGCAGGCGGGCTTTCATCGCCAGCGGTGGCAAATCAAAGAGCTGGAAGCGGATCGGGTCAAGCTGGTGCTGCTCTCCCGGGCGGGGGATCAGGGCTTTCCCGGCAATCTGCGGGTAACCCTGGAGTACCGGCTGGAGCAGAGCGATCTGGTGGTGGATTTCATCGCCAGCACGGATGCCGCTACGCCGGTCAGCCTCACCAGCCACGCCTACTTCAATCTCGATGACAACCCCGACGGCGGCGATGTGCGTGACCACCTCATCAGCATCAATGCCGACCACTTCCTGCCGACCGACCCGAGCGGTTTGCCGATCGCCATCACCCCGGGGGAGGGGCCATTCGATCTGCGCCAAGAGCGCCTTGTCGGGCTGGATTGGCTGAGCCATCCCCAGCAGCAACAAGCCAAGGGATACGACCACGCCTTTGTGCTAAACGGCCCGGCGCAGGAGTGGGCTGCTCGCGTGGTATCGGGTGACAGACAGCTGGCAATGGAGGTCTACACCAACCAGCCCTCGCTGCAGCTCTATACCGGCAACTGGCTGGCCAATACCCCGAATCGCCAGGGTTTGGCGCACCGGGATCACGACGGCTTCTGTCTTGAGGCACAACAGCTGCCGGACAGCCCCAATCGCCCCGAGCTGGGCAACCCCTGGCTGCTGCCGGGCGAGCGCTATCACCATCAGACCCGCTACCGTTTTATCCGCGACTGACTTAAAGGTTTCACAATTTTTCCGTAGCAGCGCCAGCAACATTCGAGCAAGATAAGCCGCCCCGAGCTCCTTCCGGGGCGTTTTTGCATCAACGTAGCAAGGATTCTGTTCGATGACTGACACTTATAGCCTGCTGGTCGCCTTTATTCTGGGCGTCGTCGAGGGGCTGACCGAGTTCCTCCCCGTCTCCTCCACCGGCCACATGATTATCGTCGGCCATCTGCTGGGCTTTGAAGGGCCCAAGGCTGCCACTTTCGAAGTGGTGATCCAGCTTGGCTCCATCCTCGCCGTGGTCGCCGTCTTCTGGCGCCGCCTGTTTGGCCTGATTGGCATCCACTTCGGCCAGAAGCCGTCCCGGGATCACGCCACCCTGTCGCTGATCCACGTCATCCTCGGCATGCTGCCCGCCATCGTGGTCGGTCTGGCCATCCACAGCTGGATCAAGGCCAACCTGTTTGGTCCACAGACCGTGATGTACGCGCTGGTCGCGGGGGGCATCCTGCTCATCATCGCCGAGAAGTTCCGCCCCGCCGTTACAGCCGAAACTCTGGATGACATCAGCTACAAGCAGGCGTTCGGCATCGGTCTGTTCCAGTGTCTGGCCCTGTGGCCCGGCTTCTCCCGCTCCGGCGCCACCATCAGTGGTGGCATGCTGATGGGGATCAGCCGTCACGCCGCCGCCGAGTTCTCCTTCATCATGGCGGTGCCCATGATGGTGGCGGCCAGCGGGCTTGATCTCTACAAGAGCCGCGATTTTCTCTCGATGGCCGACTTCCCGATGTTTGCCGTGGGCTTTATCACCGCTTTCGTGGTAGCGATGTTTGCGATCAAGACCTTCCTGACATTGATCCGCCGCATCGACTTTATCCCGTTCGCTATCTACCGCTTTATCGTGGCATTCGCCGTCTATCTGGTGTTTGTCGCCTGACCGGCAACCAGCAATCAAATGAAAAAAGGGACCAATCTGGTCCCTTTTTCTATGGCGTCATGGTGCTCAGTAGAGGTGCTGGCTGATGCCATTCAGCAGCCGCGACAGCCCCTTGGTGAACTGCACCGGCGCATCCTGCACCGTGTAGCAGAGGCAGCCATCTGGCGTATGCGGGCTATGGGAGTGGCTGGCATCGCGCCAGATGAAATCTCCCACCTTGTAAAGGGTATCGCCATCCTGAATATTGCCAGCCAGCAGCAGGGTCAGCTCATAGCCCTGATGGGTGTGCTCGGGGATGCGACCGCCCGCTTCGATATGGAGCAGGCTGGCGCGGGCACCCATCTCGTCCAGCGGCAGACTCTGCTGACGAATGGCCCCGATATGGCGCCACTTGGGCGAACGATAGCGGGCCAGCACCCGTGGCAAACGGTAGGCGTGACCGGCTACCTCCAGCTCTCCGGGCTGGGCTCGGGGCTGGCCATGTGTTGGCTCGGAGAGGGGCTCTGCCAGCGGCTGGGCCAGAATATCCGCCAGCATGGCGTCGAATCCGGCGTCCAGTCCCACTTCATCGCGGGAGTCCAGCTTGGGCTCTACTGGCGAGGCAAGATATTGCTGCGCCAGCTCCTCTTCGAATGTCTTTAGTCGGGCAGCACAATCGGGGCAGAGTTCACAGTGGGCGGAGAGCCCCACCGCCAGCGGCAGAGGCAGCTCGTCGGCGGCGAAGGCACGCAGCATAGGGTCGGTCGGATGGGCTTTAATCATGGCCTTGCTCCACTTGCTCTTTCAGTTTCTGTAACGCCAGCCGGAGGCGGGACTTGATGGTGCCGAGTGGCACGCCGAGTCGCTCCGCCAACTCCTGCTGGGAGAACTCCTGCAGATAGATGCCACGCACCACCTGCTGTTGCGGCTCCGGCAGGGTGCCCAAATAATGGGCCATCTGACGGGTCAGCACCGCATCTTCCCCCCCGCTCAGGTGCTCCTCTTCGGCCTGAAACTCCAGCACCGGCCACAGCTCCTCGGCACAGAGATCCTCCTTGCTGGCGCGACGACGGCGCAGCATGTCGAAGCACTGGTTGCGCATCACGGTATAGATCCAGGTGGTCGGCGCCCCCTTCTCGGGGTGGTAGAGACGCGCCTTCTGCCACACCAGCAGCATGGTCTCCTGCACCAGCTCCATGGCGTTGGCTTCGCTGCCGAGGTGGCGCAGGCCGTAGCTGCGAATACGCGGCGCAAAGTGTTGGAACAGGCGGGCAAAAGCAGCCTTGTCGGCCTGCTCTGCCACCCTGATCAGCAGAGATTTGAGGTCGCCATCCGGGTTATCCATCACGGGCGAGGTCCTGCGTATGGTCGAGTGTGGTTGGCCAGTATATGCCATTGCGCCATCCCTTTGGTGTGCTGTCGAACATGCTGTGGTGATGACTTGTACGGCGCTGCGGCAGTGGCGGATCAGCGGGTCAGGAAAAAATCAGTGGCTGGCCACCAGTACCCCCTTGAGCAGAGCGATGGCGGGCTGATTGTCGGCGGCGGCCAGCAGCAGTTGTTTCTGTTCAGGGGGGATCGGCAGCACCTCCAGCCAGCGCTGGGCCACCCAGTTGCCATCGTCCCAGCAGGGGGCGGGATAGAGGGCGGCATAGTCGGGATAGTCGGCAAACACCTCCCGCAGCGCATCAACCAGTGGCAGTTGATCGGGATGGAGCCGGCGGGGCGGCCAGGCCGTCAGCGGCGTCACCTCGCCGATACGCAGGCCATCCTGCTCCTGCCACAGATCCTCTATCTGCACCCGCTCCACCCCCTGCACCGTGATCCCCAGCATGCCGTCCGGCAGCCGGTCGAAATCGATGATGGTAACCCGGGTGGCGATGGGCAGCATGTTGCGCAGGGCGTCGGGCTGGCGAGGGTCCACCATGCAGAGGGCAAAGCCGGGCTCCCCCGCCTCGGCGATCATCCGCTGGTATCTCGGTTCGAAGATCCGCAGCGGCATGACACCGCCTGGCAGCAGGTGGGCAGATAGGGGAAACAGCGCCAGTCGCATCGCAAACTCCTCGGTTGGGAACCTCTGTTGATACGCCGGGCCAGAGGGAGGAGATCATTCCCGTCAGCGGAAAGGAAAAACCCTTAACAATCAGGGGAAAATAGCCTGGACAAGCCGCTTCGATATGCAGTAGAAATGGATAAGCACCGTAATTTCCGCCCAATATTCTGGAATATGGCGCCAAACGCAGTGAAATATCCGCCCGACAGCGAGCGGCGGGTCATCCCTATAGTTTTCTCGGGCCGATGCGGGTAAAATTCACGCCCTTATATATCAGTCATTTTTCGACGCGCAACCTTGGTGGTCAGTTATGAAAGAGCATATTCATCATCTACTTGAACAAACGGTAGCCAATCTCAAGTCAGCAGGCGTCCTGCCGGCGGACCTGGAAGCCCGCGTGCAAGTAGACCGATGCAAGGAAAAAGCTCACGGCGACCTGGCTACCAACCTGGCCATGCTGCTGGCCAAACCGGCCCGCAAGAATCCCCGTGAGCTGGCAGCGGCCATCATCGAGCACCTGCCTGCCTCCGACCTGATCGCCAAGGTCGAGATCGCCGGTCCCGGCTTCATCAACTTCTTCTTCGACCAGCGCTGGCTGGCCGGTCAGGTCGAGGCCATGGTGACCTCTGCCAACGCCAACGTACGGTTGCCCGCGCCACAAACCGTGGTGGTGGACTACTCCGCCCCCAACGTGGCCAAAGAGATGGCGGTGCACCACATCCGCTCCACCGTACTCGGTGACGTAGCTGCACGCGCGCTGGAATTCCTCGGCCACAAAGTGATCCGTGCCAACCACATCGGCGACTGGGGCACCCAGTTCGGCATGCTGATCGCCTATCTGGAGAAGATGTCCAACGAACACGCCAGCGACATGGCGCTCAAGGATCTGGAAGCCTTCTACACCCAGGCCAAGCGTTGCTACGACGAAGACGAAGCCTTCGCCGAGCGCGCCCGTAACTACGTGGTCAAGCTGCAGGGCGGCGATGAGTACTGCCGTACCATGTGGAAGAAGCTGGTCGACATGACCATGGAACAGAACCAGATCAACTACGACCGCCTGAATGTCTCCCTGACCAACAAGGACATCATGGGCGAGTCCATGTACAACGACATGCTGCCGGAGATCGTTGCCGACCTGAAAGCCAAGGGGCTGGCGGTCGAGAGCGAAGGCGCCACCGTTGTCTTCCTGGACGAGTTCAAGAACAAGGATGGTGAGGCCATGGGCGTCATCATCCAGAAGAGCGATGGCGGTTTCCTCTACACCACCACCGACATCGCCTGTGCCAAATACCGTTATGAAACCCTGGGCGCCGACCGTGTCATGTACTTCATTGACTCCCGTCAGCACCAGCACCTGATGCAGGCCTGGACCATCACCCGCAAGGCGGGCTATGTGCCGGAATCCGTACCGCTTGAGCACCACGCCTTCGGCATGATGCTGGGCAAGGATGGTCGTCCCTACAAGACCCGCTCCGGTGGTACCGTCAAGCTGGTTGACCTGCTGAACGAAGCGGAAGAGCGCGCCGCAGCCTTGCTGGAGAGCCGCAACAGCGACCTCTCTGCCGAAGAGAAGGCCAATGTGGTCAATGCCATCGCCATGGGCGCGGTCAAGTATGCGGATCTCTCCAAGAACCGTACTACCGACTACATCTTCGACTGGGATCTGATGCTGTCGTTTGAAGGCAACACTGCCCCTTACCTGCAGTACGCCTACACCCGTATCCAGTCCATCTTCCGCAAGGCCAACATCGATGCCGAGACGCTGACCGGCAACGTGACCCTGAACGAAGAGGCCGAAGAGGTGCTGGCCCAGAAGCTGATCCAGTTCTCCGACGCGGTCAACGGCGTGGCAGACAAAGGCATGCCGCACCTGCTCTGTACCTACCTGTACGAGTTGTCCGGCAACTTCATGACCTTCTATGAAGCCTGCCCGATCAACAAGGATGGCGTGGACGAAGCAACCCGTCAGAGCCGTCTGCTGCTGTGCGCCGCCACCGCCAAGGTACTGAAACTGGGCCTCGGCGTACTGGGCATCCATACCCTGGAGCGCATGTAATAGATGGCAACCCGGGATTATGTCGGCAGCCGCCCGCGACGTCGGGCGGGTGGCCGCAATACCAAGAAAGCGGCCCCTCGCCGCTTTCCTGTTATTCCAGTGCTGCTGGTCGTGGCACTGCTGGCAGGCTTTGGTGGCTTCCTTTACATGATCAATGGCAAGGGCAGCGACGCCCCCACCATCGAAGAGCAGGTAAAGGCCAACAAGCCAAAACCACAGAACAACGGGTTGCCACAGGAGAAGTGGAGCTACATCGAACGGCTTGAGAACAAGCAGGTTGATGTTATCGAGCCACCGCCCCAGCCGGGCGTACTGCCACCGCCCCCCGCCGATACTCTGACCCTGCAGCCGGAAAAGCTGCCGCAACCGGTACCGACCGACATTCCCCAACCGGGGACGCCCATCGGCCAGTCCAAACCCTATCAGACCAATCCGGCGACAACGCCTGACAACGGTGCGCCCGTTGCCAGCGCTCGGGAACAGGTGATCGATCGCCAGGCCGAACGGGAACGGATGGAGCGGGAGATCCGTGCCGAGCTGGAGCGGGAGCGGGCCGAAGCAGCCAAGGCCAAAGCGGCTACCCCACCAGCCCAGACCGCAGCCGCCGACAGCAGTCGCTATATGATGCAGTGCGCGGCTCTGCGCTCGCAGGATTCCGCAGAGTCGCTCAAGGCACGTATCGCCTTCACCGCCGGTCTCTCTTCCAGCCTGCAGGTGGTCAACACGGCCAACGGCACCGTCTACAAGGTGATGGTGGGCCCCTTCAACGGCAAGGCGGCCGCCGACGCGGCCAACGGCAAGCTGCAGAGCTCCGGCATCAGCGGCTGCATTCCCAAGAAAGGGTAATCCGCATACCGATGACGCAAGGCCGGGTGGCAACACCCGGCCCTGTTCTTTTGGTGCCACTCGCCCCCCCCCTGTTTGCTACCCCGTTTATCCCGACCAAAGGCAGGGTTGAAAAGCCCGTTTGCCATCCCCATCTTTCTTGCCATGCACAGTCAGGCCGTCATTCGGCTCAAGCGAGGTAAGTAAAGTGACTACCATAGTTTCAGTTCGCCGCAACGGTCAGGTCGTCATCGGTGGCGATGGCCAGGTCTCTCTTGGCAACACCGTCATGAAGGGCAACGCCCGCAAGGTTCATCGTCTCTATAACGGCAAGGTGCTGGCCGGTTTCGCTGGCGGTACCGCCGACGCCTTCACCCTGCTCGAGCGTTTCGAAGCAAAACTGCAGGCCCATCAGGGTAATCTGGAGCGCGCCGCCGTGGCGCTGGCCAAAGATTGGCGCACCGATCGCGCTCTGCGCCGCCTCGAAGCACTGCTGGCCGTGGCCGACGAACACAAATCCTTCATCATCACCGGCAACGGTGACGTGGTGCAGCCGGAGCACGATCTCATCGCCATCGGCAGCGGCGGCAACTTTGCCCAGTCCGCCGCCATCGCCCTGCTGGAAAACACCGAGCTGGATGCCAGGACCATTGTCGAGAAGTCCCTCAAGATTGCGGGCGACATCTGCGTCTTCACCAACGGCAACCACACCATCGAAGTGCTGGACTACGCCGCCAAATAAGGCCACCAGCCAAACCCAATTTCCCAAGGGGTGGGCACTGCCCGCCCCGGATACAGGAACACCATCATGTCCGAGATGACCCCGAGAGAAATCGTCCACGAGCTGGATCGTCACATCATTGGTCAGGCCGATGCCAAGCGCGCCGTTGCCGTTGCCCTGCGCAACCGCTGGCGCCGGATGCAGCTCAACGAAGAGATGCGCCATGAAGTGACCCCGAAAAACATCCTGATGATCGGCCCGACCGGTGTCGGCAAGACCGAGATCGCCCGTCGTCTGGCCAAGCTGGCCAACGCCCCCTTCATCAAGGTGGAAGCGACCAAGTTCACCGAAGTGGGCTATGTCGGCAAGGAAGTGGACAGCATCATCCGCGATCTGACCGATGCCGCCATCAAGCTGGTGCGCGAAACCGAGATGGAGAAGATGAAATACCGCGCCGAAGAAGCCGCCGAAGAGCGCATCCTCGACGCCCTGCTGCCCAACCCGCGCAACACTTGGGGTGAGGAAGAGAAAGCCGACAACTCCAACACCCGCCAGATCTTCCGCAAGAAACTGCGGGAAGGTCAGCTGGATGACAAGGAGATCGAGCTGGAGCTCTCCGCCTCCCCGATGGGCGTCGAAATCATGACCCCGCCGGGCATGGAAGAGATGGCCAACCAGCTGCAGGGGCTGTTCCAGAACCTGGGCCAGAACCAGAAGAAGAAGCGCAAGATCAAGGTCAAAGAGGCCATGAAGGCGCTGATCGAAGAGGAAGCGGCCCGTCTGGTCAATCCTGAAGAGCTGAAGCAGAAAGCCATCGCCGCTGTCGAGAACAACGGCATCGTCTTCCTCGACGAGATCGACAAGATCTGCAAGCGCGGCGAGAGCTCGGGCCCCGACGTCTCCCGTGAAGGGGTACAGCGCGACCTGCTGCCGCTGGTTGAAGGTTGCACCGTCAACACCAAGCACGGCATGGTCAAGACCGACCACATCCTGTTTGTCGCCTCCGGCGCCTTCCAGATCGCCAAGCCGTCCGACCTCATCCCCGAGCTGCAGGGCCGTCTGCCGATCCGGGTCGAGCTGACCGCTCTCACCACCGATGACTTCGAGCGCATCCTGACCGAACCGAACGCCTCCCTGACCGATCAGTACAAGGCGCTGATGGCCACCGAAGGGGTCAACATCGAGTTCACCAAGGATGGCATCCGCCGTCTGGCCGAAGCGGCCTGGCAGGTCAACGAGCGTACCGAAAACATAGGTGCCCGTCGTCTGCACACCGTGATGGAGCGCCTGATGGAAGATATCTCCTATGACGCCTCCGAGAAGTCCGGCGAGACCTTTGTCATCGACACCGACTACGTCAACGCCCATCTCGGCAAGCTGATTGAAGACGAGGATCTGAGCCGCTTTATTCTGTAAGCGCGCCCCTCCCGATAAAACGCCTCCCTTCGCGGAGGCGTTTTTATTTCTCCACCACCTCCGTCATCTGCCCGGATTCTGGCCCACACCTGCGGCAACCCGTTCAATCCCAAGCCGTTTCCAAACTTCCCCTTGCCAACGCCCGCCGTTTTTTCATCCCCGCTGAAATCTGCTCAAAAAAAGATCTTTCCTATTCTCGGCGGCTGATTTATACACACGTATAAATCAGATCAAAATCTGTGCAGCAGGAACCTGAAAGATGAATCCAACCCGGCAGAAACTGCTCGATACCGGCCTCGCCATCGCCACCGAGAAGGGGCTGCGCGGCCTGACGGTGCGCGAGCTGGCGGCGGCGGCAGAGGTGAACCTCGGCTCCTTCGTCTACCACTTCGGCAACCGCGACGCCTTCATCGACGAGCTGGTCGAGCTCTGGTATGCCCCCCTCTATGACGAGCTCAAGGCAGTGGCAGCCAAAGGCTCCTACCCCTCTGCCATTGCCATGTTCGAGGCCACCATGGAGGCGCTGATCGGGCTGGTGGCGCGCCAGCGCGGCTTTATCAACCACCTGTTTGGCGATGCGCTGGCGGGTGAAGGGGCGGCCCAGCGCTTTCTGCTCAGCCTGCCGCGCCGCCACCCCCTGCTGCTGATCGAGCAGGTACGGATGGCACAGGCGGAAGGGTCACTGGTCGCCGGTCACCCGCTCCAGCTGATGATCTTCATCATGGGGTCGGTCGGCCTGCCGCTGGTGATCGCCGGCAGCGGTCGCCAACTCGGCTGGCTGCCCGAACAGGCAGCCCCTTTTCTCAGCCAGATAGACAACCCCGAGGCCGCCAGACAACGGCTGGTATGGGCACTGCGCGGCCTGCGCCCCACCGACATGAAAGAAGGAGAAGCGGCATGAAACAACGCATTGTAATCGCAGCCCTGCTGCTAACCGTTATCGGTGGCTACCTCTGGTGGCAGGGGCGCCCCACCGACGGCTCCATCCTCTACGGCAATGTCGATATTCGCGACGTCAATCTGGCCTTTCGGGTCGGCGGTCGCGTCGATCAGGTACTGGTCGATGAGGGGGATAGGGTAAAAACCGGCCAACTGCTGGCCCGCCTCGATCCGGCGCCCCTCACCCACAGCCGCGACAGTGCCCGCGCCAATCTGGCTGCGCTCACTGCCGCCAACACCTTGATCCACAAAGGCTATCGCAGCGAAGAGACCGACCGTGCCCGAGCCGCACTGGCCGCCGCCGAAGCCGCTGCGCTGGAGGCCGACCAGCAGTGGCGCCGCCAGAGCGCACTGGCCGCCACCGGTGCCATCTCCCGCGGTCAGCTCGATACCGCCCGCTCCCAGCGGGATCAGACCCAGGCGCAGGTGCGCTCCGCACGCGAACAGCTCGCCCAGCTCGAAACCGGCTACCGCCCGGAGGAAATTGCCCAGTCCGATGCCCAGCTGGAAGGGGCCAAAGCGGCGCTCGCCAGTGCCGAACTGGCGCTGGCAGATGCCAGCCTGACCGCCCCCAGCGACGGCATCATCATCAGCCGCGCCGTCGAGAACGGCAGCATGGTGCAGAGCGGAGCGACCGCCTTCAACCTCTCCCTGACCGCGCCAGTCTGGGTGCGCGCCTATGTGGAGGAGCCCTGGCTCGGCCACTTCCCGAGCGGCGCCAAGGTAACCCTCACCACCGACTCGCGGCCGGATCAGCCCTATCACGGGGTGGTGGGCTTTGTCTCGCCGACCGCCGAGTTCACCCCGAAATCGGTGGAGACGCCGGACCTGCGCACTCACCTCGTCTACCGGCTGCGCATCGTGGTGCAGGATCCCGACCCGGCCCTGCGCCAAGGAATGCCGGTCACCGTCAGGCTGGCGCCATGAGCTGCGCCATCTCCCTTGAGGGGCTCACCAAACGCTTTGGTGAGCGGGTCGCCCTCAACGCCATCTCGGCCACTATTCCGGCTGGCGGCATCACCGGGCTGGTCGGCCCCGACGGCGCGGGCAAGAGCACTTTGCTGCGCCTGCTGGCCGGTTTGCTGATCCCCGAAGCGGGCACCATCCGGGTGCTGGGGCTGGATCCGGTGAGCGAGGGGGATCTGCTGCGCCAGCGCCTCGGCTACATGCCCCAGCAGTTCGGCCTCTACGAGGATCTCAGCGTGCTGGAGAACCTCACCCTCTACGCTGACTTGCGCGGCGTACTGGAGCCCGAACGCACGCCCACCTTCGCGCGGCTGCTCGCCTTCACCGATCTCGCTCGCTTCACCGCACGACCGGCGGGCAAGCTCTCTGGCGGGATGAAGCAGAAACTCGGGCTGGCCTGCGCCCTGCTCGGCACCCCGGATATGCTGCTGCTGGACGAACCGGGGGTCGGGGTCGATCCCATCTCCCGCCGCGCCCTCTGGCAGATGGTGCGCGAGCTGGCCAAGGGGGGGATGACGGTGCTCTGGAGTACCGCCTATCTCGATGAGGCGGAGCTGTGCGACCACGTGCTGCTGATGGCGGATGGCGAGGTGCGCACCAGCGGCACACCGGCCAATCTGATGGGGGCCATGGCCAGCCGCTGCTGGCTGCTGGAGGCGGGGCAGCTGGATGGCCGCGAGCGGCGCGCCCTGCTGCGCCGGGCACTGGCTCACCCGGCGGTGATGGATGGCGCGGTGGCGGGGGAGCGGGTTCGCCTGCTGCTGCACCCGGGCATGACGCCCCCACCGCTCCCGGAGCTGCAACTGGCCAACGGCGCCTTTCAACCGGCCCAGCCCCGGCTGGAAGATGCCTTTATCGACCTGCTCGGCGGCGGCCCCGGCGGGGAGTCGAGTCTGGCAGCCGGGATGCGCGAAGCGGAACTGCCGCAGGGGGTCTCCCCCGAGGCGGTGATCGAGGCGCGCCACCTCACCAAACGCTTCGGCGATTTTGCCGCCACCGATGATGTCAGCTTTGCGGTGCGCCGCGGCGAGATCTTCGGCCTGCTCGGCCCCAACGGGGCGGGCAAGTCCACCACCTTCAAGATGGAGTGCGGCCTGCTGCGCCCGAGCGAGGGGCAGGCCCTGGTGACCGGCATCGATCTGGCCCACAGCCCCTCGGCGGCGCGCCAGCGCCTCGGCTACATGGCGCAGAAGTTCTCCCTCTACAAGCAGCTCACCGTGGCGCAGAACCTCTCCTTCTTCGCCGGTATCTACGGCCTGTTCGGCCGCCACCAGCAGACGCGGATCGACGCCATGGTGACTGCCTTTGCCCTCACCCCCTGGCTCGATCAGAAAGCGGAATCCCTACCGCTCGGCCTGCGCCAGCGTCTTTCACTCGCCTGCGCCCTGCTGCACGAACCGCCGCTGCTGTTTCTCGACGAGCCCACCTCCGGGGTCGATCCGGTGACCCGGCGCGAGTTCTGGTCGCACATCAACGCGCTGGCCGACCACGGCGTCACCGTGTTGGTCACCACCCACTTTATGGATGAGGCGGAGTATTGCGACCGCATTGCTCTCATCTATCGCGGCAAGCTGCTGGCCCTCGGCACCCCGGACGATCTCAAGGAGCTGGCCGCCAAAGAGGCGGCGACCTCTTTGCCAACCGGCTCCTTGCCGACCTGTTCTTTGCCAACAATGGAAGAGGCCTATATCACCCTGGTCGAGCGGGCCAGCGAGGAGGACGCATGAGCATCAACCGTCGGCGACTGCTGGCCCTCTGCCGCAAGGAGACGCTGCAAATCGTCCGTGACCCGAGCAGCATCCTCATCGCCTTCATCATGCCGGTGGTACTGCTGGTGGTAATGGGTTACGCCATCAATCTGGATGTGGACCACCTGCGCCTCGGCATCTGGCGTACCGACAGCGGCGCCCCGGCGGTGCGGCTGGAGCAGGCCCTGCGCGGCTCTACCGCGCTGGAGATCCACAGCGGCCCGAGCAAGGAGTCCCTGCTCGCCAGTCTGGCCCGTGGCGAGATCCGCGGCCTGCTGGTGATCGATGACGGCTTCTCCCGCGCCATGGCCGGTCAGGGCATTGGCACGCCGCAGGCACTGCTGCTGACCGACGGCTCCGAGCCCAACACCGCCAACTTCGTCACCAACTATGTGCAGGGGATCTGGCAGGGGTGGCTCGCTGGCGAGGGGGTCGCCATACCGGTGTCGATAGAGAGCCGCGCCTGGTTCAACCCGGCGCTGGTGAGCCGCAACTTTCTGGTGCCAGGCTCCATTGCGGTGGTGATGACCATCATCGGTGCCCTGCTCACCTCGCTGGTGGTGGCGCGGGAGTGGGAGCGCGGCACCATGGAGGCGCTGATCGCCACCCCGGTCACCAAGGGGGAGCTGCTGCTCTCCAAGCTGCTGCCCTACTATGGCCTTGGCATCATCGCCATGCTGCTCTGCCTGCTCTTCTCGGTGGCGGTAATGGGCGTACCGTGGCGCGGCTCCCTGCTGCTGCTCTTTCTGGTCACCAGCGTCTTTCTCGGCAGCGCCCTCGGACTCGGGCTGTTTCTCTCCGCCGTGATGCGCAGCCAGTTCAACGCCGCGCAGGCAGCGCTGATCGCCGCCTTTCTGCCCGCCGTGATGCTGTCGGGCTTCGTGTTCGAGATCGCCAGCATGCCGCCTTGGCTTCGGGCCATCACCCACCTCATTCCGGCCCGCTACTTCGCAAGCTCCCTGCAGACCCTCTATCAGGCGGGCAGCGTCTTCTCGATCCTGCTGGTCAACGGTTTCTGTCTGCTGCTGCTGGCCGGTTTCTGGCTGGCCCTGACCGCCCGCAAGACGCGGCGCACTCTGGAGTAACCCATGCTGATCCGACTCTGGTGGCTGATCCGAAAAGAGCTGCAGGCCCTGATGGGCAATACTCAGGGGCGCTTTCTGCTCATCATGCCGGTGCTACTGCAAACCGCCCTCTTCCCGTTCGCCGCCACTCTGGAGGTGACCGGCAACACGCTGGCCATCTACAACCAGGATGGCGGTGCCCAGAGCCGCGAGCTGCTGGAGCGCCTCACCCATATGCCCGCCTTTACCACCATCATCCCGGTACAAGGCGAGGCGGGCATGACCGAGGCCATCACCGGGCAACAGGCACTGCTCGGGCTGATTATTCCGGGCGATTTTTCGCGCCGGCTGGCACGGGGCGAACAGGCCAAGGTACAGCTGATCATCGACGGACGCCGCTCCAACGGTGGTCAGGTGGCGGCTGGCTACATCAGTCAGGTGATCGCCCGCTGGCAAAGTGAGGGCAAGGGGCAACCCGAGCTGGCGGTACGCAACCTCTACAACCCCAACGTCGAGTTCCACTGGCATATCCTGCCAGCGCTGGTGGCCATCATCACCACCACTGGCTGCCTGATTGTCACCGCCCTCTCGGTCGCGCGGGAGCGGGAAGAGGGCACCTTCGATCAGCTGCTGGTCTCCCCCCTCACCGCGGGCTGGATCATGGCGGGCAAGGCGGTGCCCGGCATCATGGTGGCGGTGGGGCAAGGGTGCATAGTCGCGCTGGCCGCCCGTTTTGTCTTTCACCTCCCCTTTGCCGGCAGCCTCAGCCTGCTGATGGCGGGCATGGTCTGCTACGGGCTGGCACTGGCCGGGATCGGGCTCTTCATCTCGTCGTTCTGCTCGACCCAGCAGCAGGCCTTTCTCGGGGTCTTCTCCTTCACCGTACCGGCGGTGATCCTCTCGGGCTACATCTCGCCGGTGGAGAACATGCCGCAGGTGTTCCAGTGGCTGGCGGCCATCGACCCCCTCACCCACTTCATCGTGCTGCTCAAGGGGGTCTTCCTCAAGGGGTTTGACTGGTCGGCCGCCTGGCCCCTGCTCTGGCCGCTGCTCGCCATCGCCGGCGTCACCCTGTCGCTAGCGCTCGCCATGTTCCGCCGCCATATCGCCTGACGCGCCACCTTGTTCAGCTGATGCCGGTCTCGCCCAGTGCGAGGCCGGCCATTTTCCGCCAGAAGTTTTCACTCCCCGGCCGTGGGTAAACCGGGCTTTCCCTCCACCATCCCTCACTCCAAGCCAGCGCAGAAATCATCAACTGGTATACCTATTTTTGTATATCTTTGAATTTTATCGAATTACCCCTGACGAGATATATAAATAGACACTTGATTTGCATCAATTGCCCGCCCCGACTGACTGGGTAGCCTAGCCCCAGAATGATGTTTTATTACTCCAAACTAGAGGCAATCATGAGCAAAGTCAGACTGGTCGTTGTGGGCAACGGCATGGTGGGGCACCGCTTCATCGAAGAGTTGATCGAGCGGGCCGATCCGGGCCGCTACGAGATCACCGTCTTCGGTGCAGAACCCCGTCCCGCCTACGATCGCGTCCATCTCTCCTCCTACTTCTCCCATCACACCAGCGAAGATCTCTCCCTCGTCAAACCCGGCTTCTACGACAAGCACAGCATCCGCCTGCTGCTCGGCGAAGCGGTGAAAAAAATCGACAGGGCCAACCGCGAAGTGCACTCCAACAAGGGCACTGTGGTCGGGTACGACAAGCTGGTGCTGGCCACCGGCTCCTACCCCTGGGTGCCGCCCATCCAGGGCAGTCAGCACCACGAGTGCTTCGTCTATCGCACCATCGAGGATCTGAAAGCCATCCGCAGCGCCGCCAAGAGCGGCAAGAGCGGGGTGGTGATCGGGGGCGGCCTGCTTGGCCTCGAAGCCGCAGGCGCCCTCAAGGCGCTGGGTCTCGAAACCCACGTGGTTGAATTTGCCCCTGTGCTGATGGCCGAGCAGCTCGACGGTCAGGGCGGCCAGCTGCTGCGCCGCAAGATTGAATCCATGGGGGTGCAGGTACACACCAGCAAGAGCACCAGCGAGATCCTGATGCATGGCGGTGAGCAGGCGAAGCACCGCCTCGCCTTCGCCGACGGCAGCCAACTGGAAGTGGACGTGGTGGTCTTCTCCACCGGCATTCGCCCGCAAGATACCCTGGGCCGTTACGGTGATCTCGCCATCGCCGAGCGCGGCGGCATCGTCATCGATGATCACTGCCTCACCTCCGACCCCGACATCTACGCCATCGGCGAGTGCGCCGCCTGGCAGGGCCGCTTCTTCGGGCTGGTGGCACCGGGCTACAAGATGGCCCAGATCACCGTCGACCATTTGCTCGGCGGCGACAGCCGCTTCGAGGGGGCGGACATGAGCGCCAAGCTCAAGCTGCTCGGCGTCTCCGTCGGCTCCATCGGCGATGCCCACGGCCGCACCCCGGGCAGCCACAGCTATGTGTTTCAGGACGATCAGGCCGGCGTCTACAAGAAGATCGTGGTGAGCGAGGACAACAGCCGCTTGCTCGGCGCCGTGCTGGTGGGTGACGTGGAAGATTACGGCAACCTGCTGCAGATGATGCTCAACGCCCTGCCGCTGCCGAGCCACCCGGACACCCTTATCCTGCCCGCCTACGCCGGTGCCAAACCGACGCTGGGGGTGGATGCCCTGCCGGAAAGCGCCCAGATCTGCTCCTGCTTCGACGTCTCCAAGGGCGACATCGCCAAGGCCGTAGCCGAAGGTCACACCACGCTGGCCGCCATCAAGCAGCACACCAAGGCCGGTACCGGCTGTGGCGGCTGCGTGCCGCTCATCAGTCAGGTGCTCAACGCCGAGCTGGTGAAGCAGGGCATCGAGGTCAACAACCACCTCTGCGCCCACTTCCCCCACTCCCGTCAGGAGCTGTTCCATCTGGTCAAGGTGGAGGGGATCAAGAGCTTCGACGAGCTGCTGGCCAAGCACGGTCAGGGCTATGGCTGCGAGGTGTGCAAACCGACCGTCGGCTCCATCCTCGCCTCCTGCTGGAACGAGCATGTGCTGAGCCCGCGCAACATCCCGCTGCAGGACACCAACGACATCTTCCTCGGCAACATGCAGAAGGACGGCAGCTACTCCGTCATCCCGCGCATGGCCGGTGGCGAAGTGACTCCGGAAGGGCTGCTGGCGGTGGCCGAAGTGGCCCGCGACTACAAGCTCTACACCAAGATCACCGGCGCCCAGCGCATCGGCCTGTTCGGGGCCCAGAAGGATGATCTGCCGGCCATCTGGCGCAAGCTGCTGGCGGCCGGATTCGAGACAGGTCAGGCCTACGCCAAGGCGCTGCGCATGGCCAAGACCTGCGTCGGCAGCACCTGGTGTCGCTTCGGCGTGCAGGACAGCGTTGGCCTCGGGGTCTTCCTCGAGAACCGCTACAAGGGGATTCGCACCCCGCACAAGATGAAGTTCGGCGTCTCCGGCTGTACCCGCGAATGTGCGGAAGCGCAGGGCAAGGACGTCGGCATCATCGCCACCGACGCGGGCTGGAACCTCTATGTGGGCGGCAACGGCGGCATGAAGCCGCGCCATGCCGATCTGCTGGCTTCCGACCTCGACCGCGAGACCCTCATCAAGCTGATCGACCGCTTTATGATGTTCTACGTCACCAGCGCCGACAAACTGCAGCGCACCTCGGTCTGGCTCGGCAATCTGGAAGGGGGCGTCGACTACCTGCGCGAGGTGATTGTCGACGACAAGCTGGGGCTGGCCGAGACGCTCGAGCGCGATATCCAGACCCTCATCGACAGCTACGAGTGCGAATGGTCGCGCACCCTCAACGAAGAGGAGGCGTTGCAGCGCTTCAGCCACTTCATCAACAGCGACAAGCGCGATCCGGACGTTCAGTTCGTCAGCGAACGCGACCAGCATCGACCGGCGACCCCGGCCGAGCGCATCCCCGTCTACCAGATCGAGGTGGAAACCAAATGATGAAACTTGCCTGCCAACTCAACGACATCCTGCCGGGAACCGGCGTCTGTGCACTCATTGAAGGTCGTCAGATCGCTCTGTTCCGCCCGAGCGCGGCCGCCGAGGTGTTCGCCATCGACAACCGGGATCCCTTCTTCGCCGCCAACGTGCTGTCGCGGGGCCTGATCTGCGAACACGACGGCGAGCTCTGGGTCGCCAGCCCGCTCAAGAAGCAGCGCTTTCGTCTGAGCGATGGCCACTGTTTCGACAACCCCGCCATGTCGGTGCAGAGCTATCCCGTTGAAGTACGCGATCAGCAGGTCTGGATCGCCGTCTAAAACCGATTTCACTCTCTTTCGGGCTGCCTGTGGGCAGCCCTTTCAAGGACTCACAAGATGTACACGGAAACCATCAACAAGTGCGCCGCCAACGCGGCCCGCATCAACCGCTTCGAGCGCAGCGACAAGCTCGGCTTCTGGCTCAGCTCCGCCATGGCGGGGGCCTATGTGGGCCTCGGCATCATCCTCATCTTCACCCTCGGCAATCTGGTGGATCCCGCCATCCGGCCGCTGGTGATGGGGGCCACCTTCGGCATCGCCCTGACGCTCGTCATCATCGCCGGCTCCGAGCTGTTTACCGGCCACACCATGTTCCTCACCTTCGGGGTGAAGACGGGCAAGATCACCATGGCCGACCTGCTGCGCATCCTGCCGCAAACCTGGGCGGGCAATCTGATTGGCTCCGTTGTGGTGGCGCTCATCTACTCCTACGGCGGCAGCCTGCTGCCGGACGCAGGCAGTCTGGCCCACAAGGTGGCGCTGGCCAAAACCCAGGCCCCGGCGCTGACCCTGTTTATGAAGGGGATCCTCTGCAACTGGCTGGTCTGCCTCGCCATCTGGATGGCGCTGCGCACCGAAGGGGCCGCCCGCTTCATCGCCATCTGGTGGTGCCTGCTGGCCTTTATCGCCTCCGGCTACGAGCACTCCATCGCCAACATGACCCTGTTCGCCCTCTCCTGGTTTGGCGCCCACTCCGAGGCCTACACCCTGGGCGGCATCGGCCACAACCTGCTGTGGGTGACCCTGGGCAACACCGTCTCCGGCGTCCTCTTTATGGGCCTCGGCTACTGGTATGCCACCCCCAAGGCTGAGCGCCCGGTTGCAGTGAGCGAGACCACCAGCACCGCCAACCAGACCCGAACCGCCTGATCCGGAGGCCCCATGGACTACTTGCCCATCTTTTGCCGACTCGACAACAAACCCGTGCTGCTGGTCGGCGGCGGCGAAGTGGCAGAGCGCAAGGCGCGCCTGCTGCTGGATGCCGGTGCCCACCTCACAGTAGTCGCGCCCGAGCTCGACCCCGAGCTGGCGGAACTGGCTGCCAACGGCAGCATCGAGTGGCTGGCCGGTGAATTTGCGCCGCAGCAACTGGCGGGCCAGTGGCTGGTGGTGGCAGCAACCGATCGGCGCGAGGTGAATGCGCTGGTCTACCAGAGCGCCAATCAGGCGCGGATCTTTGCCAACGTGGTGGATGACCCGAAACGCTCCAGCTTCATCATGCCGTCGATCATCGATCGCTCACCGCTGATGGTGGCCATCTCCTCCGGCGGCAAGGCACCGGTGCTGGCCCGGCTGCTGCGGGAAAAACTGGAAGCCCTGCTGCCGCAACATCTGGGGGCCGTGGCGACCTTTGCCGGCAGCCTGCGGGAGCGGGTCAAAGCCCGCTTCGCCAGCATGGGGGAGCGGCGCCGCTTCTGGGAGCGGCTGCTCGGGGCGGATCGGCTCGGTCAGGCGCTGGCGCGGGGCGATTGCGCCTCTGCCAATCAGCTGGCCGACAGCCTGTTTGCCGACGAGAGCCAGAGCGCTGGCGAGGTGGTGCTGGTGGGTGCCGGCCCCGGCGATCCTGGTCTGCTCACCCTGCACGCTCTGCGCCAGATGCAGCAGGCCGACGTGGTGGTCTATGACCGACTGGTCTCCGACGAGGTGATGGCGCTGGTGCGCCGGGATGCCAAGCGCATCTTCGTCGGCAAGCAGGCGGGCAACCACTGCGTGCCGCAGGAGGGGATCAACCAGCTGTTGCTGGAGGAGGCGCAGAAGGGGCAACGGGTGGTGCGGCTGAAGGGGGGCGACCCCTTTATCTTCGGCCGTGGCGGCGAGGAGCTGGAGACGCTGGTCGGCAGCGGCATCGGCTTTCAGGTGGTGCCGGGGATCACCGCGGCCAGCGGCTGCGCCGCCTACGCCGGCATTCCGCTGACCCACCGCGACCACGCCCAGAGCGTACGTTTCGTCACCGCCCACGGCAAGGGGGGCGCCCGGGATCTCGACTGGCCGCTGCTGGCCAAAGATCGGCAGACGCTGGTGTTCTACATGGGGCTCTCCTCCTGCGCCACCATCCGCGAGCAGCTGCTGGCCCACGGCAAGGGGGGCGACACCCCGGTGGCGCTGATCGAGCGCGGCACCCAGCCCTGCCAGCGGGTCATTCGCGGCACCCTCGATGAGCTGCCCGCGCTGGCGGTGGGGGTCGAGAGTCCGGCGCTCATCATGGTGGGCTCGGTAGTGACGCTGGCCGACCGGCTCGCCTGGTTTGGCGAGGCACCACAGCGCCAGCGAGCCCTCGCCTGAGGTATCCTCGGCAACTCACCATGAGGCCACCAGCAGGTGGCCTCACTTTTACCTCCCTCTTCTCCCATCACGGTCATAACCTGTTGTTTTAAGTCTGGTATCCTATGGGCATTGAGCCCTTGGCTACCATCTCAGGAATTCATCCCATGTCTCTTCCCATCAAGAACAGCGCCCGGCAGCGCGCGGATGACAGATCCCGCATTCTCACCCTGCTGCTGCGCGATGATGCCCTCACCGACAGCCTGCTCGACCCGCAGGTGGTGCAGGATGCCGAGCAGCGCGATCAGACCAGCGAACTCACCACGCTGGTCAACGGGTTGCCCGCCGCCGACGTCGCCGATGCGCTGGAATCGCTGCCGCCCGATGAGCGTCATGCCCTGTGGGCGCTGGTGGAGGAGGAGAAACGCGGCCAGATCCTGGTCGAAGCGTCGGAGACGGTGTGGGACAGCCTCATCAGCGGGATGAGCGACAAAGAGCTGCTGCACGCCCTGCGCACCCTGGATATCGACGATCAGATCTATCTGGGCCAGTACCTGCCGCGCAACCTGATGGGGCGGCTGCTCACCTATATGGCCCCCGCCGACCGGGATCGGGTGCGGGAGGTGATCCGCTACGGCAAGCACACCGTCGGCGCCATGATGGACTTCGAGATCATCACCATCCGCCCCGAGGTGAGTCTGGCCACGGTGCAGCGCTATCTGCGCCTGCGCGGCAAGATCCCCGCCAACACCGACAAGCTGTTCGTCATCGACCGGCGCAACCACCTGCTGGGGGAGCTGGCCCTCACCACTGTGCTGCTGCACAAGCCCGCCACCTTGGTGAGCGACGTGATGGAGCGGGATCCGGTCACCTTCGATCCGGAGGATAACGACGAAGCGGCGGCCCGCACCTTCGAGCGGGATGACCTGCTCTCCGCCGCCGTGGTGGATGGCAAGGGCAAGCTGATGGGCCGCCTCACCGTCGAAGAGGTGGTGGATCTGGTCTATGAGGAGAGTGACACCGACCTGCGCCGGATGGGGGGTATCAGCGAGGATGAAGACGTGTTCGCCCCTGTCTCCAAGGCGGTCAAGACCCGCTGGGCCTGGCTTGCCATCAACCTCTGCACCGCCTTTGTCGCCTCGCGGGTGATCGGCCTGTTCGAGCACACCATCTCCCAACTGGTGGCGCTGGCGGCCCTGATGCCCATCGTCGCCGGGATCGGCGGCAACACCGGCAACCAGACCATCACCATGATAGTGCGGGCGCTGGCGCTGCAGCACATTCAGGCAGGCAACCTCTCCTTCCTGCTGCTGCGGGAACTCGGGGTCGCCTTTATCAACGGGCTGGTGTGGGGCGGCACCATGGGCATCGCCACCTATCTGCTCTATCAGGATGCGGCGCTCGGCGCCGTGATGACCCTGGCCATGATGCTCAACCTGCTGGTGGCCGCCCTGATGGGGGTGATTATCCCCATGACCATGACCCGCCTCGGCCGCGACCCGGCAGTCGGTGCCAGCGTGATGATCACCGCCATCACCGATACCGGCGGCTTCTTTATCTTCCTCGGGCTGGCGACACTGTTCCTGCTGTAAACCGTGCGTTGAAAACAACAAGGGAGCCACTGGCTCCCTTGTTGTTTCAGGCGCGTTTGCCAACCCCTGCCGTTAGCTGCTTATCGCTTGTCAGCGGTGATCAGCAGGCCATTGGTGTCGGGGAAGCCGATGACCAACGCATCTTTTTTGGCATCCGTGGTATAGGTGGTGACATAGGCGACGCGGTTATCCATCGCCCGGGCCAGAGCGGCATTCCAGAGGTTTTCGATCGGCGTGGCGGCAGCGGATTGCTTGAAGTTGCACTTGCCAAACCCGGTCATGGTCAGCTTGCTCAACCCGGCAGTGGCACTCCCCTCGCCCACCAGCGTACAACCTGCCGCCGGAAACTCGATCGCCACCGACAGCTTGCCGCCGTTGTTGGTGGTATCCACCTTGCCCACCATGTCGCTGCTGAAGCCATCGCTGTCCGTGGCACTCCAGCTGGCCGTAGTCACCGCTTTGGTGGTCAGGGCCGTCACCGCCACATGACCGCTGAAACCGGAATAGATGGGGGAGTTGTCGGAGAACTTGGTGCCGGTGCGGGTGAAATCAAAAACCCAGCGCTTGGTCTCCTTGCCCTGCAGATCGATGACCGGCTGATCCTGGAAGGTGATGAGGTTGTGGTCGTTGGTCACCGAGCTGAGCGCCGTGCTGGTGCCGAGCCGTTCGCTGTTGCGGATCAACTGCACCGGGTAGATCCCGTCTTTGTCGGCTTTCTGGTCAGCCTGACCCAGCCACTGGCTGTTGGTCTCGACCTTGCCCACCTGATGATCCACCCAGACACCCCAGTGCTGCACGGTTTCACCCTTCGGGTAGACCAGCGCCAGACCATCCGCCGCTGAATTTAAGGGAAAGGTCATCTATCAGTCGAATGGAGATCTGTAACCAACCATTACAGCCTCGCAGGAACGGCAGGCCGCGCCGCTTGCCCCGACCGCACAGCGGTGACGACAGGGTGACTCACGGCGGAAAAGCAGCGAAAGTAGCGGCCCGAAAGAAAGACAAAAAACAGATGAAAATCAGAGTCATAACTCTATTAACAGGAGGGTAATTAGCCCGAATTGCCAGCCTGCTCACAATCGGATTCTTTTGCTGTCGATAGAATGCACCACGCTGGCATACCCATAACAAGAGAATCCAACAATGAAAACCACCCTCAAACTGAGCGCGGTGGCAGTTATCTTTTTGCTGTCCGGCTGTGATGACAACAACTCTCAGGCCCCCGGTGATCTCACCCTGCGGCTGATCGAAACCTCTGATATCCACTCCAACCTGCTGAGCTACGACTACTACCAGAACAAGCCGGATGCCTCGCTGGGCTTCGCCCGCACCGCTGTGCTGATCCGCAAGGCCCGCGAAGAGAACGCCAACAACTTGCTGATCGACAACGGCGACCTGATCCAGGGCACCCCGCTGGCCGACTATATCCACGACCAGCAGGTCAAACAGCAGTGGCTGAGCAAGCAAACCCACCCCGCCATCAAGGCGCTCAACACCATGAGCTATGATGTCGGCAACCTGGGTAACCACGAATTCAACTTCGGTCTCGACTTCCTCTCGGAGACCCTGAAAGGGGCCAACTACCCCTACATCAACGCCAACGTCTTCCAGGCCGATGCCTTCAGTCGTGATGGCAAGGGCACCATCGACTGGAGCAAGCAGAAGTTCAAACCCTATGTGGTGCTGGATCGTCAGGTGAAGGATGCCAACGGCAATACCCAGACCATCAAGGTCGGGGTGCTGGGCCTGACTCCGCCCCAGATCACCCAGTGGGACAAGCGCAATCTGGAAGGCAAGGTGGTGGTGGCCGATATGGTCGAGACCGCCGAGCACTATGTACCCGAAATCCGCGCCAAGGGCGCAGACATCGTCGTGGTCGTGGCCCATACCGGCATCATAGGTGACCCGCGCGAACCCATGATGGAGAACGCCGCTCTGCCGCTGGCCAAGGTAAAAGGGGTCGATGCCCTGCTGCTGGGTCACGCCCACCGCACCTTCCCGGGCGACTACCCCAACATGACCGACGTGGACAACGAGAAAGGCACTCTGGCGGGCGTACCGACCGTGATGCCGGGCGTCTGGGGCAATCACCTCGGTATCATCGACCTGCACATGACCTGGAAAGAGGGTCGCTGGGAAGTGGCCTCCAGCCAATCCCAGCTGCGCAAGATCGACAGTAGCGCCACCAGCACCGAAGATCAGGCGGTAGTCGATCAGGTCATTGCCGAGCACGAGCAGGCCAACCAGTGGCTGGACGAGCCCCTCAGCAAGATCACCAAGCCGATCCACAGCTTCTTCGCGCTGGTGCAGGATGACCCCTCCATCCAGATCGTCAGCGACGCCCAGCTGTGGCACGCCAAGAAGCTGCAACAAGATGGTCAGCTCAAGGAGAAATGGCCCATCCTCTCCGCCGCCGCGCCATTCCGTGGCGGTCGCAACGGCCCGACCGACTTCACCTATGTACCGGCTGGCGATATCTCCCTGCGCAACGTGGCCGACCTCTATGTCTACCCCAACACCCTGCAGGTGGTCGCCATCAATGGCGCGTCCGTACAGGAGTGGCTGGAGAAGAGCGCCGTCCAGTTCAACAAGATCGATGCCGCAAGCACCGCGACCCAGTGGCTGGTCAACGAGAAGTACCGCACCTACAACTTCGACGTGATCGACGGTGTGAACTATCAGGTCGATGTGACCAAACCCGCCCGTTACGATGTGGATGGCAACAAGGTGAGCGACAGCTATCGCATCACCAACCTCACCTATCAGGGCAAGGCGATCGACCCGACCCAGATGTTCTACGTGGTGACCAACAACTACCGCGCCAGCGGTGGTGGCAACTTCCCGGGCATCAACGCCAAGGTGATCGTCCATGAAGATCAGTTCGAAACCCGCGAAGTGCTCTCCGAATACCTCAAGGATCTGGCAGAGAAGAATCCGGCCGGTTTCGAGCCCCCGGCAGACAACAACTGGCAGCTGGCCCCCCTGCCCGCCAATCTGGATCTGCGCATCTACAGCTCGCCACGCAGCGAGGCGCAAGCCCTGACCGGTGGCAAGCTGAACTATGTAGAGACCCTGCCGCCCACCGATGCCAAACACCCCGGCTTTGGTGTCTACAAGCTGGTGCTGGCACCCTGAGCCTCAGGGTTAATCCGGCAATAACCAGTGCAACCCCCTCCTGATACGAGGGGGTTTTTTATGGGGCTGGCAGAGGGGTCAGCTCTTGTACACCAGCCGCTACCCGCAGCAACTCACGCAGCCCCTTTATCCCTTCACGCCATCATCCCCCTCTATCACACCATCCAGATCCCGGCTGACCTGCCCCGTCCCGCCCATAAAAAAACAGGCCCACCGAAGTGGGCCTGCTGTTATTTGCGTGGGTGGGAATATCGCGATAGAGGGCGCTACTCCCGCTCCTTCACATAGGGTGTACCAAGCGCCTTCGGCGCCACCGCGCGGCCGATAAAGCCGGCCAGCAGGAACACGGTCAGGATGTAGGGCAGTGCCTCGATGGCCTGCACCGGAATGGCGAAGCCGCCGATGCTGACCCCTTGCAGGCGGATGGCGACCGCATCGAGGAAGCCGAACAGCAGGCAGGCTGCCATGGCATTCCAGGGACGCCACTTGCCGAACACCAGCGCCGCCAGCGCCATAAAGCCCTTGCCCGCACTCATGTTGGGGATGAACTGGGCCGTCTGGGCCACCGCCAGATAGGTACCGCCGATACCGGCCAGCAGGCCGCCGATGAGGAGCGCGGTGTAGCGCATCCGCACCACAGAGATACCGGCGGTATCGACCGCTGCGGGCGCCTCACCCACCGCCCGCAGACGCAGACCGAAGCGGGTACGGAACATCACCCACCAGGCCAGCGGTACGCAGGCGAACGCCACGTACTCCAGCAGGGAGTGGCCGCTCAGCAGCTCGCTGTAGAGCTGGCCGATCACCGGCACATCCCACAGCTCCTTGGCATAGGGCAGATCGATGGGGGCGAACCGGGCATCGCCGGAGAGCGCCGGGGTCTGGCCACCCTGATCGAACCAGTAACGGCCCAGGGTGACGGTCAGACCGGCCGCCAGAATGTTGATGGCCATGCCGCTCACCACCTGATCACCGCGGTGGGTGATGGTGGCAAAGCCGTGCATCAGGGCAAACAGGATGGAGACACCCACCCCGGCACCCAGACCTACCCAGGCAGAACCGGAGACCGCCGCCGCCGCACCACTGGCGAACGCCGCCGCCAGCAGTTTGCCTTCCAGCGCGATGTTGACCACCCCGGAGCGCTCGCAGAACATGCCCGCCATGGCGGCGAGAATGAGGGGCGGCGCAGTACGAATGGTCGCATCCAGCATCAGGATCAGAATTTCAAACATGATCAGACTCCTTTAGCTTGTGCGGCTGAGCGGTTGGCAAACGCCAGATAGAGCTGCTCGATGCGCGGACGCATCATGTGCTCAAGGGCGCCACAGAACAGGATCACCAGACCCTGCAACACCACCACGATGTTGCGGTCGACACCGAACTCGAAGCTGAGCTCGGCGCCCCCCTGATAGAGGAAACCGAACAGCAGGCTGGCGATGATGACGCCGACCGGATGGTTGCGCCCCATCAGCGCCACCGCGATACCGGTGAAGCCGAACCCTTCCACGAAGTTGAGCTTGATCTGGTGCAGCTCACCCTGCAGCACGTTGAGGGCAAAGAAGCCCGACAGCATGCCGGAGATGACCATCGCCAGGATCACCACCTTGGGATAGGAAATACCGGCGTAGGCGGAGGCACTCTGGCTGGCGCCGACCGAGCGGATCTCGTAACCCCAGCGGGTGTGCCAGATAAAGACCCACACCAGCGCCGCACAGATCAGCGCCCAGAAGAAGCTGATATTGAGCGGGCTGTTGGGGATCTCCATCCCGAACAGGTTCGCCAGCCCGCTCATCTTGGGCAGCCAGCTTGCTTCGGCAAACACCTTGCTCTCGGTCGCCATCGAGCCGGGCGGCTTGAACACCTCCACCAGCAGATAGGCCATCAGCGAGGCGGCGATGAAGTTGAACATGATGGTGGTGATCACGATATGGCTGCCGCGCTTGGCTTGCAGCCAGGCCGGAATAAAGGCCCAGGCCGCACCAAACAGACCACCGGCAATGATGGAGAGCGGCAACAGCAGGGCAAACGGCAGCACATCGCCGAGCATCAGACAGACCAGACCCACACCGAGCCCGCCGATATAGGCCTGACCTTCACCGCCGATATTGAACAGACCAGCGTGAAAGGCGACCGCCACCGACAGACCGGTAAAGATAAAGCCGGTTGCGTAGTAGAGGGTGAAGCCGACCCCTTCACCTGTGCCGAACGCGCCGTACCACATGATCTTGGCGGCATCGACCGGGTTGATGTCGAGGTAGTAGAACAGAATGGCCGACACCAGGAAGGCCAGCAGGATATTGACCGCAGACAAGACGCCCACGGAGACCCAGGCAGGAATACGTACTTGGCTCATCAGTGGGCCTCCTTGGCAACTTCATCCGGCACTATGTTCGCCATCATCAGACCAATGGTGCGCTCATCCGCCTTGGCACCATCCAGCTCGCCGACGATGCGACCATCGGCAATGACCAGAATGCGATCTGCGAGGCTCATGATCTCGTCCAGCTCCACCGAGACCAGCAACACCGCCTTGCCCTTGTCGCGCATGGCGATGATCTGCTGGTGGATATACTCGATGGCGCCGATATCGACCCCGCGGGTCGGCTGGCCAATCAGCAGCACATCCGGGTCCTGCTCCACTTCACGGGCAATCACCAGCTTCTGCTGGTTGCCACCGGAGAAGTTGGCGGTCTTGTGATCGGGATGGGGTGGGCGCACGTCCCACTTCTCCATCTTGGCCTGACAGTCCTGCTGGATCGCCTCCTTGTTCTGCAGCCACCCCTTGTTGTATTGCGGGCGACGGTGATAACCGAGAATAAAGGCCTCTTTCGCCTCGAAGCGGTTGATCAGCCCCATCTTGTGGCGATCTTCCGGCACATGACCGAGGCCGTAGTTGCGCACCAGCTCCGGATCGGCCGGATGCTCCGCGCTCACCTTGTGCACGCCGCTGCGGCTGCTGATGGTAAAGCTGCCCTTGCTCGGCTTGAGAATGCCTCCAAGCAGGCTGAGCAGTTCGGACTGGCCGTTGCCGGAAACCCCGGCGATGCCGACCACTTCACCGGCCCGCACTTCGAAACTGACCGATTTGACCCGCTCCACCTTGCTGGCATCGAAGTAGCTGAGTCCTTCGATCTTCAGCTTGGCTTCACCGGGCTGGGTTGGCCCCTTGTCGACCTTGAGGCGCACCTTGCGGCCCACCATCAACTCGGCCAGCTGCTCCTTGTCGGTATCCCTGGTGGCGACGTGGGCCACCATCTCGCCACGGCGCATGATGGAGACCTGATCGGTAATGGCCAGGATCTCCCGCAGCTTGTGGGTGATAAGGATGATGGTTGCCCCCTGATCCCGCAGCTTTTTCAGCACCTCGAACAGGTGATCCGCCTCTTGCGGGGTCAGTACCCCGGTCGGCTCGTCGAGGATCAGGATGCGGGCGCCGCGATAGAGCGCCTTGAGAATTTCGACCCGCTGTTGCAAGCCAACCGGCAGCTCTTCGACCTTCTCGTGCAGCGGCACGTCTAGGCCATAATCCCGCGCCAGTTCGCCCAGCAACTTTTCGGCTGACGCCACGCTCTGCTGAAGGTGCCAGCCGTTCTCAGCGCCGAGGATGACGTTTTCCAATACGGTGAAGTTGTTGACCAGCATGAAGTGCTGGTGAACCATGCCCACCCCTGCGGCAATCGCATCTTGTGAGCCATGGGGTTTGAAAGGATTCCCGTCGATCAGCATCTCGCCTCTGTCGGCATGGTAGAAACCATAAATGATGCTCATCAGGGTGGACTTACCGGCGCCATTTTCGCCGACAATGCCGTGGATACTGCCTTTGCGAACCTTAAGGTCGATCAGCTTGTTGGCGTACACTTCGCCGAACCGCTTATCGATACCTCTTAATTCGATGGCATAGCGATCTGTCTGGTCCATGATGCAGCCCTGCGTTTCATGAAATAAGACTAAAAACCG
Source organism: Aeromonas sp. FDAARGOS 1405 (assembly GCF_019048265.1). NCBI lineage: Bacteria > Pseudomonadati > Pseudomonadota > Gammaproteobacteria > Aeromonadales > Aeromonadaceae > Aeromonas > Aeromonas sp. FDAARGOS 1405. Next base: position 1,160,493 of record NZ_CP077311.1, read on the forward strand.
GCCCGTGCGGGCCGGTGGTGCGTTGAGAGTCGTAGCAACTATCTAATTAGTATTTGCAGGTGTTATCGCTCATGTAGTCATGAACCTTGACCTTGCCAGCGATGATTTCAGCCTTGATGGCATCTACCTTGGCTTTCATTTCCGGGGTGATCAGCTTCTCGTTGTCCTTGTCGAGCGCCCAATCCACACCGCCTTCGGCCAGACCCAGGTTCTTGATACCCGGCTTCCACTCGCCTTTGGCAGCGTCATCCCAGGTCTGGTAAGCGGCCAGACCCACAGACTTGACCATGGAGGTCAGCATGGTGCCCGGTTGCAGGTGGTTCTGGTTGGAATCCACCCCGATGGCGAACTTGCCGCTGTCCTTGGCTGCCTGATAGACACCGATACCGGTACCGCCAGCTGCGGCGTAAACCACGTCAGCGCCCTTGGCGAACTGGGACTTGGCCAGCTCGGCACCTTTGGCCGGGTCAGCAAACGCGGCCGGGGTAGAGCCCGCCATGTTCTGGAACACTTCGATCTTCGGATTGACGAACTTGGCACCCTGCTCGTAACCGCACTGGAATTTGCGGATCAGCGGGATATCCATGCCGCCCACGAAGCCGACCTTACCGCTCTTGGAAGCGATGGCAGCCAGTGCACCCACCAGGAAGGAACCTTCATGCTCCTTGAAGATGACGGACTGGACGTTCGGCTTGTCGACCACCATGTCGATGATGGTGAACTGGGTTTTCGGGAACTCGGTCGCCACTTTTTCTACCGCAGAGCCCATGTTGAAACCGACCGCCACGATCGGGCCGTTGCCACGGCTGGCCAGACGACGCAGACCCTGCTCGCGCTGGGCTTCGTTCTGGGGTTCAAACTCTTTGACCTTGACGCCCTTGTCCTTGTTGTAGAGCTCGACGCCGTTACGGAACACGGCTTCGTTGAATGATTTGTCATACTTGCCCGCGGTGTCATAAATGACGGCTGGTTCGGAAGCAGCCTGAGCAGAGAGAGCAGCGAGAGTGAGGGAGGCCACGGTGGCCAGCTTGAGCACTTTAGTCACGATCGTATCCTTGATTGTTATTAAGTGAGGGAACTTGCTTGCCTGTCAGAGCAGGCTATCTAGCACGCAGGCTAACTCTAAGCCAGCCCCGATGCGGGTCAAGCAAATGATAAGGGAAAAACGTTTGCGTTAACGGTTTGAATTCTAAGCAAATAACCTTATAAGCAGTTGTTTTTTAGCTACTTTTCAGTTTTTTATGCTGACAACCAAAAGACCCAAACGACATTTCTCTTATTGTTCAGCAAGTTACTGTAAACCGTTTTCCCCTCTTATTCATCCAGCCCCCCGGCAAGCCCGTGATCCGGCTCGCAAAATCCCCACAAACCGCGTGAGCAAGGATTGGCTACAGCTGGAAACGACCAACGCTCACAGACCCTATCTCTAATACTCTCCAGTCAACATTCCCTAACCAACAATCAACCCCCGCTTCCACTTTGTTGAGCAAGCTCACAATTCATATGAACTCGAGATCCAGATCAAGTTGAAAACCATATGAGCCCCTGTATGATGCCCGCCGCATAGATCTCAAATGAAACTAACAAAGACATCAATTGGGCTTCTTTTGCATCAAGTCATGCCACCCATTCTGACTTCCTCAGCCAGGTGCCGGTGACATATGCATCGTTGTTTCAGGAAAATAAAAATGAAAAAAAATATTCTGGCTTTATCGGTTGTGACGGCGTTATCCAGCTTGGCGCTGGCTGGTTGTGGCGGTGGTGGCGACAGTGCCAGCACAGATAATGGCAATAACAGTGGCAATGGTGGAAACGCCACCAAACCTGCGTTGACTGCCACCTTTATTGATAGTGCGGTAGCCGGTTTGAACTACACCTGCGGCAATTACTCGGACGTCACGAACTCGCAAGGTCAGTTCCTCTTTAATGACGGTGACACCTGCACCTTCAAACTGGGCTCAATCCCGCTTGGGGAAACTCAGGTTAAAAAGGGCCAGACCCTGGTAACCCCATACACCATCGCCGAGAAGGGTGACAAAGATCGCGCCATTCGTATCGCCGCCCTGATGCAAACCATGGATGACGACAACGATCCTGCGAACGGTATCACCCTGAAGCCTGATGCCATCGCCAAGCTGGGCAATACCATCCGTTTTGAAAGCGATGACGCTTTTAATACCAGCCTGAATGAAGCCCTGAAACAGGCACAGCTCGACAAAAAAGTGGTTGATACCAAAGCTGCCGAAGCACATATGAATGCCTCGCTGGCAGTGATTAATGGTCAATCAGTTGCAGTCAACAAGGTACTCACCGATCTGCTGACGCTGACCGATCTGAAAACCCTGCATGTGGAAGATAAGCTCAAGGAGTACAAGAGCACGCTGCAGGCCGAGACCACAGACACTGGCAAAACCGATCGCCAGATCGTGCTGGCCATGCTGGCCATGCTCGAAGTAACCAACGACCCTGTTGTTGCAGAACGCTTAGGCTTTACCTCTTCTGAGATGGGCGTTAATTACAGCACCAACCTGGCTAAAGTGATCGATGTCATTATCCACACACCATACTCCGCCTCCATGGCCTTTAGTCTCAAGGGTGGCAAAGGATATACCCGTGACGTAGCCAAGCTGATGGGGGCCTATGCCGATAGTATGGACAAGGTCGCCGCCACCCTGGCCGATATCCAGGACCCGGGTTACAGCTCAATCTATGGTGACAACGATGCGATTACCCTCAATTTCGACAGCGCCAAGGCCCTACGCGCCTCAGCGATGGCGATGGCATCGGCACTCAATATTGCCGCATCCTACCAATACGGCCCGGATAATGCGTATGCAACCCAGCAAGAAGAGGTGACCTTGCCTCGCATGCATATCAAGCAAAGCTGGGGGCAGCAATTCCATACCACTTATGAAGAGAGCGCCAGCACCTTCAAGACCCAGTTCAGCCAGATGGATATCGAGCCAGATGCGCTAGTGGCACATGCGGACTTCTTCCGTCTGACCAATGAGGCCAGGGCTCGGTTGACCAAGGCCAAGGCACAGTTAAAGGATGCGGTAGACATTGCACTGACCATAGACCAGAGCAAGCTGGACGAATCGCTGACCCAAGATGAGATCGATTCCAATGCCGCAACCCTGAAGCAGTTTGCCGACCATTTCTCGGGCAAGGCGCCCACTATCCAGTGGGAAAGCATTGAGACTAAGTACGTAGACACCGGCATGGGCTGGGAACCCAAAGAGGTTGGCGTCAAATTCAACATCAACGTTATCCCGTTCTTTGACGAGATGCTGGATCGCAGCGATTTAACCATCAAGGTATCTGGCAACTGTGCAGTGGGTGTGCGGGATGCCGAACTCTCCAAGGCAATGGGAGAGCCCATGTGCCTGATCTCGAGCAATGAATTCAAGGCGCTTCATGCCCAAAACGATTACGATGCACTCAAGTACATCGGCTGGATGCAGGAAGATCAAGACAGCCACACTAGCATCTACGCCAAGGGAGTTGGCTATGACTGGTCAACCCAAATGACACCGGTAGCTGGGTCGACCTTTGACAAAGTCTTTGTATCTTGTACCGATCTGGATGGAAACAAGGTCAGCTGTGCCGATCAGCTGTAAACAATGCAGAGCGCCCCTGCTGGGGGTGCTCTTTTTGCTGATACCGACGGCACAAGCTGCCGGTATGTTGGCACGCTACAAGGATTATCGGGAGCGTGTCTTCGATCGTCAGGGTCAATTGCAATATCAATTAACTACCCAGGAATATATGCAGCGGATGCCCGATGGGCGTCCGTCACTGTCCAGTCTCTTTGCGTTGCGAAAGATGCAACGAGAGTCACTGCAGCTCAAGCTGGGCACCTTGATGGTGAATGATGTCATCGTGCACTTCCAGCATGGGTATTATCAAGATGGCCAACTCATGATGGGCGACACGGAAGTGACCTTACCTGAAGGCCGTTTGCACGCAGCAGTACTTCGTTTTGATCCCGTCCATCAAGTGTTGGATTCCCCACGCGCCATGCTATTGAGCTTTTCTGGCGATGTGTTGGGCCAATATCGAGATTATCACCGCCCCCTTCGTTGATCCTGCTGGTTGGTCTCTGGCCGCTCAGGCCGTATAATCCCCGCCTGTATAAATAAACAGGAGTGGTGATGGACGTTTCAACCCTGCTCGACGGGCTCAACGACAAGCAAAGAGATGCCGTTGCGGCGCCCCGCAGCAACCTGCTGGTGCTGGCCGGTGCCGGTTCGGGCAAGACCCGGGTGCTGGTGCACCGTATCGCCTGGCTGATGCAGGTGGAACGCTGTTCACCCTTCTCCATCATCGCGGTCACCTTTACCAACAAGGCGGCGGCCGAGATGCGCGGCCGGGTCGAGAAGGTGATCGGCGACGGCGTGCGCGGCATGTGGATCGGCACCTTCCACGGCATCGCCCACCGATTGCTGCGGGCCCACCATCTGGATGCAGGGCTGCCGCAGGATTTCCAGATCCTCGACTCCGACGACCAGTACCGCCTCATTCGCCGGGTACTCAAGGCGCTCAACCTCGACGAGAAGCACTGGGCCCCGCGCGCCGTGATGGGCTACATCAACGGCAAGAAGGACGAGGGGCTGCGCCCCGGCGACATCGATCTTTACGGCGACCCTGTCACCCGCACCTATCAGCAGATCTACAAGACCTATCAGGAGACCTGCGATCGCTCCGGTCTGGTGGACTTTGCCGAACTGCTGCTACGCGCCCACGAGCTGTGGCTCAACAAACCGCACATCCTCGAGCACTACCGCGACCGCTTCCAGAACATCCTGGTGGACGAGTTTCAGGATACCAACGGCATCCAGTACGCCTGGCTGCGGATGCTGGCGGGCAACAGCGGCAAGGTGATGATCGTCGGCGACGATGACCAGTCCATCTACGGCTGGCGCGGCGCCAAGATCGAGAACATCCAGCGCTTCCTGACCGACTATCAGGGCGCCGAAACCATCCGCCTCGAGCAGAACTACCGCTCCACCGCCAATATCCTCAAAGCCGCCAACAGCGTTATCGCCAACAACGCCGAGCGTCTTGGCAAGGAGCTGTGGACCGAAGGGGCCGAGGGCGAGCCGATTTCGCTGTACGCCGCCTTCAACGAGGTGGACGAGGCGCGCTTCGTGGTCGGCCGCCTCAAGGATTGGAAGGAAAAGGGCGGCCTGTTGGCCGACTGCGCCATCCTCTATCGCTCCAACGCCCAGTCGCGGGTGCTGGAAGAGGCGCTGATGCAGGACGCCATGCCTTACCGCATCTACGGCGGCCTGCGCTTCTTCGAGCGCCAGGAAATCAAAGACGCCATGGCCTACCTGCGGCTTATCAACAACCGTGGCGATGACGCCAGCTTCGAGCGGGTGGTCAACACCCCGACCCGCGGCATCGGCGATCGCACCCTCGAGATCCTGCGCGGCAACGCCCGCGATCAGGGGCTCAACCTGTGGCAATCGGCCAAGGCCCTGCTCAACGACAAGGTGCTGACCGGTCGCGCCGGCAATGCGGTGCGCGGCTTTGTCGAGCTGATCGACGCGCTGGAGGAGCAGGTCTCCCTGCTGCCGCTGCACCAGCAAGCGGATATCGCTATCCAGAACTCCGGCCTCAAGGCGATGTATATGGCGGAAAAGGGCGAGAAATCCCAGGCGCGGGTAGAGAACCTGGACGAGCTGGTCACCGCCTGCCGCCAATACCAGCGCCCGGACGAGCTGGAAGATATGAGCGATCTCTCCGCCTTCCTCGCCCACGCGGCGCTGGAGTCCGGCGAGAGTCAGGCGGACGAATATGCCGATGCGGTGCAGCTGATGACATTGCACAGCGCCAAGGGCTTGGAGTTCCCGCTGGTGCTGCTGGTCGGCGTCGAAGAGGGGATGTTCCCCAGCCAGCAATCCACCGAAGAGTCGGGCCGGCTGGAAGAGGAGCGCCGCCTCTGTTACGTCGGCATGACCCGCGCCATGGAGAAGCTCTACATCTGTTATGCCGAGAGCCGCCGCATCTACGGCCGCGAGATGTTCCACAAGCCGAGCCGCTTTATCCGCGAAATGCCCGCCGAGTGTCTGGAAGAGATCCGGCTGCGCACTCAGGTCAGCCGCCCCACCCAGTACGGCCGCTTTAGCCAGAACGAGGTGCAGCAGAGCTTCGACGCCAGCGGCATCAAGCTCGGCCAGCGGGTGCTCCATCCGAAATTCGGGGAAGGGGTGGTACTCAACTTCGAAGGGGTCGGCCAGCAGAGCCGGGTGCAGATCCAGTTCGACGACGTCGGCGCCAAGTGGCTGGTGACGGCGTATGCCAGACTGGAAGCGCTCTGATTTTTCCCGCCTTTTGAAATAACCAACCCGGCTTAGACCGGGTTGGTTTTTATATAAAGTATCGCGACAACGTTAAATTCACGACCGTCCGAATATGTTTCCGAGATGACAATCCATACGTTATAGGTCTTTACTTTGAAAAACTACGGAAGATTAAATGCACATTCAATAGTGTTATATTTTTGTTTTGTACAATTGATAGTTGCCGACTTATTTTGTTTGTTAATAGCATCACTATTTTTTGGTGTATCCACAAAAAACAAAATCACTGAGGACACTATAAGAATAACAAAAACACCAATATAATATATGTTGGCCTTTCCCTTACTATGGAGATGTGTATTCCATTTCCAAAAATTTATTTCTACTGGACTTTCATCACCAATTGTTTTGGTTAGCCCAATAATATTAGGCAGCTCATGTTCAAGTTCTCTCTCTATTTTCATTCCCTGTTTCACTGCACCTATTAAAAGAGGGTGATACCAGTAAACATCTACAAAAAAGAATAGCATCCAAATAATAGCGGCACCCAATGAGAGAATTGTAGCTATAGAGGTAGAATGTCCCATTATATCGAGAGAAAAACCAGACTTAAAACTGACCCCGATAGCACCAATAAATGCAGATAGAATCAATATCGCAAAATTTCTTACTTTCATCTCTAGGTCATTAAAGTGCTGCTGAGTATTAATGACCTGTTTCCATATATCTACCTTTACTTTCAGTAGCTCAATATCATTTTTTCTTTTTTCTTCGACTTCATTTGCCATGCTTTTGGAATCCTTCAAACTTAAACAACGACAATATATCACCAAAGCTATCAACAGCTAAATCTGCATGAATATCTTTTTTACTGTTCTTTATTTCTATTTCTCGTGCCACATCCTGATCAGTCCAATGGGTTACATCGCGAAGTAAATTATACCCATCCTTATTATTGGTAAAATGGGTAGTTCCGTATCGCGCGAAAACGGCATCTACACCAGCGTCTTTTGCCATTGCTATATCTTTCATTTCACTATCTCCGATATAAACACATTCATCAGAGGTTGCATTTATAGAAGATATTATTTCCTTTAGTATTTTAGGGTTCGGTTTTATTTCACCGCGTGGTGTGTGCATATTTTTTGTAATTTTAAGATTGTATTTTGTTTGAGGCACAACCCCTGACGGTATATCATGATCCTCAGGAGAAAATAAAATATCGATTACCCCATCCAAACCTAAATTAGAAATCCTATAATTAGAATAAAACTCTTTAGATTCTGTGTAACCAATAATTAACACCCCTTTTTCCTTGAGCGTACATAACGTTTCATGTACCGTAGGATAAAGAATCAAATTCTTTTTTCTTTCACTTCGATATAAATGAATGGCAGAATCAAAAGCCTTTAGTATGGCGTCTCTATCTCCATATTTATCCTTCAGTAGAGGTATTTCCTCTAATACAAATGCATATTCAGCGGTTCCATGTTTCTGGTGAATCTTTTTAATCTGTGGTTTCAATTCTTCGACGGAAAAACCACTAATCCTAGATATTTCATTTAACATAGCGCTAAAGCTATGATACCAAATGTTAAACCAATCAAATAATGTGTTATCAAGATCTGTTATTAATACTTTTTTCATACTCACCCCATTATTGCTTAAGTCTATGTTGGCACAACATAGATAATATACATGTATGATATACTAAAAATGTTTTTTTTCAATTATAAAAATATTTACCCAGCATTTTAATATAGTCTTGATTGTAATTTATCCGAATTATAAAAGGTTATATTTATATAAAGGTGGTTACCTTTTAATAGCCGTAGGTTCGATTAGCGAAGCGTAATCGGACGATCGCGTAATCGGACGTTCACATTGGCATAACCCTTGAGAGGTTTACTCCAATCCCCCCAACACCCCATCCACCGACCCGCACCAATCCGATGGATAGATGCCGCTCGCCACATAACGATGGAAGGTGGAATACGGCCAATCGGCCACCCGGGTGACATGACCATGCTTGAGCGGGTTGATATGGACGTAATCCATATGGTGGCGGTAATCCTGCTCATCCCTGATCAGGTGTTCCCAATAATGGCGCTGCCAGATACCCCGCTCCCCGTGGCGTAACCGGGTCTGGCTGCGCCGTTCGGTCACCGGCAAGGCGCGGGAAAAGTGGCTTTTGATTAACCGCCAACGCAGGGGGAAATCGGTGTCCCCTTCCGGCAAAGAGAGAATGCAGTGGAGATGGTCGGGCAACACCACCCATGCGTGAATGGCGAAGGGGTGAGCCTCTTGCACCTTGGCAACGCTGCGGCGCAGCAGGTCAATCTGCTCCACCAGCAACCGGTTGTTGCGCCGCTCCAGCAGGTTGACGGTAAAGAACCAGGTTCCTCCGGGCCACCATGCCCGCCGCCAATTGGCCATCCTGTCCTCCTCGTTGAGGCCGAAAAGCCAAGCATAGCCTTGCCTCACTTCGATCTGCTTGCAGGCGTGATGGTGCGGATGTTCCATTACGCGGATGTTCGCTTACGCGATCGTCCGATTACGCTTCGCTAATCGAACCTACACGATGACTCAACGCAGCTTGAGTCGATGTAATTGATGGGGGTAAAGCAGAGAGGGGAACTCAGAAACCCGGCCGCCAGATGGGCGCGGCGGCCGGGTGAATTGTAAAGAGTAGGGTAACAGGGAAAGGGATCAGCCTAGTCTAATCAACTCGATGGGGGCGTAGCGCTCACCGGAGTTTGCCAGCAGCACGCACTTCTCATGCTCCGCCTGATAGGGGGTCATATTATCGGTGTGGGCCTCTTTCAGAAAATCGACTGCGCCAGTGGCGGCAATCATCACGCGCTGACCCTGGTTCAGCACATTGCGGTTACGGTCATAGATCTTCATCTCATTCTCCTTTTATTGTGTCCTGGCGGATGCGCAGGCGTGTGTCCAGGACAACGGCATTCAGCCTACGCCCCTGAAAAAAGGTGATTTATGTCACAGATCAAAAAAGGGGCGATAAGGGACTCACAGGCTCAAAATGCGAGCATTGCCCCTTGGCCAACGGCTATCGCGCGAAGTAGCGCTACCCTGCCCTTTTCATCGTGGCAGGCTCGAACCCGACAGCGGTTGGGGTATATTGGTGGCCGATTAGCCAGTCTCATTCACTGTGGCCGCGCACGCGGGCCGCTGTTTCAACAAGATGGAGAGTGTTCATGAATCGCGATATCACCGCCCAGTTCATCAAGATGCTGACCAACCTCGACCACTGTCTGGCCAAGGCCGAGGCCCACGCCGCGGCGAAGCAGTTCAACGTGGATAACTTCTTCGGCGATCGGCTGATCGTCGATATGCTGCCCTTCAGCAAGCAGGTGCTGATCTGCTGCGATTCGGCCCGTGCCGTGGTCGCCACTGCCAGCCACAGCGAGCTGCCAGCCATGGGCGATGACCCCAAGACCATGGCGGATCTGCGCGCCCATATCGGCAAGACCATCACCTATCTGCAAGGCAAGCTGGACGCGGACTACAGCCAGTACGCCAGCGGCCGTTACGTGCCCCACTGGGCGGGCGGCAAGGGGATGGATGGCCATACCTGCGTCCATGAGTACGGCATTCCCAACTTCTACTTCCACCTCACCATGGCCTACGCCCTGCTGCGCCGCGCCGGGGTCGATCTCGGCAAGCGCGACTATCTGGGCGGGCTCAACCTGCAATAAGCGCTGCACGCCACTGGCGGCAAACAGATAGCAAAAGCCTGCCACGCGGCAGGCTTTTTTATATCGGGTGGTGCTGGGCTGGTGCGCAGAAGGGCTGCGCCCTAGAAGGGGCCGTTGCGCTCGCGCAGCTTGTCGGGCAGGCCGTCGTGATCCCCCAGCTCACGCTCGGGCACGTCATCCCAGTGCAGCTTGCCGAGGGTGATATTGCGCTCGGGGTGCACGGCGTAGTGGATGCGGTTGTCCTCCCGATCGGTATCGCCGATGCAGAGCAGGCGGACAGTCTCTTCGGTGTTGTTGATAAAGGCGTGGGCCAGCCCGTCACCGGCCTTGAAACCGACCGAATCCCCCGGTTGCAGCCGATAGAGCACGCCATCAAGCCAGACATCCGGCGTCCCCTCCAGCACGTGAACGAACTCATCCTCGGTCTTCTCGGCGTGGGGCCAGCTGGTGCGATGCCCGGGTTCGACGATCTCGTGGTGAATGCCGATGCGGCTAAAGCCGAAGTGTTTGCCGAGGGCGCAGCCGCGGGAAAGGGGCTCCTGACTGCCGGAGTAGTAGCGCGGCGTCTGCTCTTGCAGCTCGCGCCAGTGTTTGATGCAGGGGTGGCGATTCATAGCGGTTCCTTTTCCATGAGGATGCAGTCACGGGAAGGGTCATCCTGACTGTCAGAATGCGGGGAGAAAAGCAGAAATTTTCTGGTCAGATGAGCCCCTCTGACGAGGGGCTCAACAAGCAGGAATTACTTGGCCTTGACGCAAGGCAAGGGAGGAAGCTCGCCCTGTGCAGCCGGGCGGGTCATCTGGTAGTTGCCAGCAAGATCCCGATAGACACGGGTGTTCCACACCTCTCCGTTGTCGAGCTGGAACTCGATGTCGTAGTTGACCCCGGAGACCACCTGGCTGCGCACCTCGCGGATGCTCTGCAGTTTGGCGGCCGTGTTCATGCGAGCCAGCACGCTGGCCAGCGCAGCCTCCCCTTCCGCATTGGGCAACGGCTGACTCTGCCAGCCACCCGCCATCGGCGCACACTCAGGCGTGGGTGACGAGGTGCTGCAGGCACTCAACAGGCCAGCAACAAGGATGGGTAACAACACGCGTTTCATATCATTTTCTCCTGCCTGCAAAATGACCACCTTATCAACATCTTGCCATTATTGCAGCCCAAAAGGCTCCCGCTGCGCCCCGCTTGAACGCACCAATCGATCAGCGCCCCAGATTGTCCGCCAGCTGTTTGGCACGGCTGGCCGCCCACTGGTCGATCATCTTCTCCATCTCCTCGGCGGTGATGGGCTCATCCTTGTGGGTACTGTCCGTGCTCTCGCGGGCATCCATCACCCGCACCAACAGCTTGCCGCTCCGGGAGTCGAGCAGCTGGGCCATGCTGCCCACCTTGAGCAGGTAGGGCTCCTTGCCGATCACTTCGCGGGTGACGTTGATGGCGATCTTGGCCGGCAGCAGGTCACGCAGCTTGGGGTCGGGGCGGGTCAGGTCGAAGTTGGTGACGGCTGCCTGGATCCGCATGACTTTCGGGCCGGGGGCGGTGGCGATCTTGACGCCCTGCTTGATCAGCTCGCTCTGGAACTTGTCGTGGTAGTAGCGACCAATCTGGTTCTGTTCGTTGGCGGTCAGCAGATACCACTGGCCGTTCTCCTGACGAATAAACTGCAGCGGATCGAGCAGCACCTCATTGTATTGGCGCAGGTCAACGCCCGGCTCCTTGTAGACCCGCTGATTGGGGTTGCTCTCGCTCTGCTGGAAGGCTGTCAGCGGGATCGCCTGCAAGCTGTGGGATACCTGATTCTTGACGGCGCAGCCACCCAGAAGGGCTGCAGCCACGGCAACCATCACGACCTTTTTCATATTTGCTCCTGCATTTTACTGTTTGTTTTTGCTGTGGATTTCGCACCACATGGCTGGAGAACCCGTGCCGGATGCCGCCAATGTCACAGAGAAATAACCGATTCATCACCTTCCCACAAGCAACAGATCAGGATTGTTCAGCTCACATCCAAGTTGTCACAATTGAGGCACTTTTGTACAGGGTCAGCCAGGGTACGAACGGCAATCTGGCGAGGGTTCGGTTGTTTAATCCGGCTAAATGGGGCTGCGATAAGCGCTCAGTTTTTTCAAACGATGGGGGCCCGCGAGCGGCGTGAGTTGAACGGGGGAATACCCTGGAACGGGCGATGACCGATCATCAGCCATCTTGCGCAAACTTGCCTGCCGCCGAAGAAGCGGCAGGCTCATTCATCAGTTATCGAGATCCCAGGGGCACTGCTTGACCAGCCCCTCTTTGCCGCTGGCGACGATCGCCTGCTGCACCATCCGTTTGTAGCGATTCTTGATATGGGCGGGCAACGCGGGCACCAGCAGCCGCTCGTCAAACTCCGGCAGCGGGCGATCCGGCAGCACCGCCTGCTCCTGCGGGCTGAGGGGCGGCCGGGAGGCCATATTGCTGGCCGAGATGGTGGGCGTGCCCACCAGCATCTGGCGTTGCAGCGGCGCGCTCAGCAGAAAATCCACCAGCAGGTAGGCCGCCTTGAGCCGTGCAGGATCATCCCCGACATGGCGGGCAATGGAGATCGCATCGAGGGCATAGATGGCCCCCTCCTGCACCATGGCGATCCGCCACTGCTGATCGTTCTGCTTGTTGCACTCCACCAGCTCCAGCCCCCAGGTGGTGGCAAAGGTCTGCTGGCGCAGATCCTCGCAGCGGTTGGCCTGATTGAACCAGAAGCCACGACTGGCTCGCAGCCGCTGTGAGAGCTGCTGCTCCACCTCTTGCTGCAAGGTCTTGTCGGCCAGCATCTCGCCGCTGGCAAACAGGGCGGGCGACTTGCCCAGCGAGAGCAGCACCGAAAAGAGCAGTGGCTCGAACTGGTCGCAGAACTCGGCAAACTGGCCCGGCGGCGAGCTGTTGGCGAGCACCTGCCAACTGGTGGGCGCTTGCGGCACCTGCTTGCTGTCATAGGCGAGGCTGAACATGGCGTAGGAGAAGGGCACCGAGTAGTTGCGCTCCCCCTGCTTGTCATACTCGGTGTTCTTGAGGGCGGGCTTCACCTCGGGGTAGTGCTGCAGGCGATTGAAATCGATGGGGAGCAGCAGCTTGAACAGCGGCTGGTGATGGGCCTTGTAGAAGTAGCTGGTCGGGAGCACCACATCGGCGCTGCGGGTGCGCAGGGCGCGGTAGACGCTGTCGAAATCGGTCAGCAGCGGCTCGATCCGGCTGACCGTCGCTTCCACCCCATGGGCTTTGGCGTAGTCGGCAAACTGTTGTTCATAACCCGCTGGCAGATAGCCCCACTCCAGCAATTTGAGCTGAACCGGGGCCGCCAGCGCTGGGGTCATCCCCAGCAACCAGCAAAGAGGCAGTAGACGCATGGCCGGGCACTCCTGACAGGCAAACCTTGTTGGAGTATAGGCCCATGCGCCGACTCGTCAGGCCACCAGCTCGGCGCCCATGCTCGCCAGAATGGAGAGGCTGACCACCGCAAACAGCACGCCGGTCACCAGATTGAGCGGTCGCTGCACCCGCAGCAGCAGGCGCTGGGCACGATCGGTGGAGAGGCTCCACGCCAGCAGCCCGAACCAGCAGAGGGAGATGATGAAGAGCTCGCCCACCAGCAGGCTGCGGGTCATTCCGTCCACCTCTGGCGTCACCATGGCGGCCAACAGACCGATAAAGAACACCAGCGCCTTGGGGTTAAGCAGGTTGGTGGCAAGGCCAGTGCGCACGCCCCTGCCCCAGCCGCGCAGCTCGTTGGCGGCGCTGGCCATCACGGTACTGCTCTGCTGCCGAGCCGCCATCAGGGCGCCCCACCCCAACCAGCCCAGATAGAGGGCGCCGCAGCACTTGATCACCATAAACAGCAGCGGGTGACTGGCGATCAGCATACTGATCCCGGTCAGGCTCAGGGTGGCGTGCACCATGATCGCCAGCGAGATGCCCAGCGCCGCGCCAAGGGCGGTCGGCCGGTGCAGGCTGGTGCGCAGGATCAGGGCGAAATCGGGGCCGGGGCTGGCCAGTGCAATCAGGTGCATCAGGCCGAGGGTAACGAACAGACTGGTCAGCATAACAACTCTCGCTTTAACGACGGAGAGCCAGCATGGCGGATCAGCGGGGGGCGCGGCTTGTAAAAGATTGCATCTGGGCACGAAATTCGGCGGGTGTCAGACCGAATGCCTGGCGAAAGCCGTGGTGGAAGTGACTCTGATCGAAGAAGCCGACCGCCAGCGCCACCTCGCTCACCGCCATCCCGCTCGCCAGCAGCCGCTTGCCCTGCTCCAGCCGCAGCCGTTTCAGCCAGGCGTAGGGGGTCATGCCGCTGCGCTTCTTGAACTGGCGTAGGAAGGCGAAGCGGTCGAGCCCAACCAGCCCCGCCAGCTCTTCCAGCGAGTGGGGCTCGTCGAGGGCCGCCATCAGGTAGTCGCGCAGAAATCGCAACTGGGGATCCGCCAGCTGGTGTACCTCGGGGGCCAGATGCAGCAGCTCCCCCAGCAGGGCGAGCAGCTGGCTCTCGATCAGCAGGCCATCGGCCTTGGGGTTGTCGAGATAGCCGTGCAGCTGGGCAAAGCCCTGATAGAGGTCGGGGCGGCTCTGCAATCCCTTGTCGAAGAAGGGTTCCGGCTGCTCCGGCAGCCAGAGCGCCAGCTGCTGCGGATCGATGGCGAAGACCCGTACCTCATACCCTTCCGGCAGCAGGCTGAGGCCGTCGTGCACCTCATCCGGGTTGACGGTAGAGAGCACCCCGCGCACCAGATGGTGGCTGTTCCCCTTATGGATAAACTTCTGGCCACCCCGCTGCACCAGCCCGATATGGTAGTCGAGATGGACATGGCGACCGTAGCTGAACGCCCTGTGGTGGGAGTGTGACAGCTCGACCCCCGGCAGGTGCGGGGATTGCCAGTAGCGGATGAGGGAATCGGTGGTATTCATGGGTTATAGATACACCGCAAACAAGCTGAAAGCTTGTAGATTATTGCATTCCGGCTATGCCTTTGCAGCTGGTGCAATGGCCACCAAAGCAGGTCGGCTACGCCACCAGCGATAACCGGCAACCACAACCCGCTTATTGAGCTACGGAAAAGCAAAGGGAGGCATTACGCCTCCCTTCGACTGATCACACAACCCAGTTACTTGGGTTGCAGCTTCATCTCCTGCAAATACTCCTGCACCTGCTGCTTGTAGTCCGCCTGATAGGAGAACTTGGTGCTGTCGCTCGCCGCAATCAGGTTCACAGCGGTGCAGAACAGGGTGGCTGCCAGCAGCCCCTTGCCAACCCACTGAGGATGGTTGCGGCTCCAGCTAACCAGCAACAGCAGGATCGGGAACAGGGCATAGGGGAATATCAGCATCAGGTGCCAATAGTTAAAGATGATGGGCGAGAGCGCCGCACTCACCAGCACAGCCAATACGGCCGCCAGCGCATAGAGGCCGAGCCAGCTCGTGCCGTCCACTGATGCACGGTCGCTGCGCAGCAGACGCGGCTTGAGATCCCGCCACAGTTGCCAGTTGGCCTTGGCCGCCAGCAACACGGTGGCAGAGCCCACCCCGTAGATCACCACCCGCCACAGCCAGACTGCTGTCATCTGCAAATATTCATGACCCGCCAGCCAGATGAACTGGGTGTCGTTGACCAGCTTGCTGGCAAACAGCCAGGAGCCGTAACGCAGCCAGTAGATCACCGATTTCAGCACCGGATAGACATGCACCAGCCCCCATCCGATATAGCGCTGACGCGCTTCGGGATCGACGTTCTGGGTGATATGGCTGTTGCTCATCACTTCCATGGCGTAGGGGATCAGAGATGCACCGATCAGCAGGGCAGCGACCACCACCCCGCTCCAGCTCACCTTGAGGATGCGGCGCCAGAAGAGGTAGGTGGAGATCACAGCCAGCAGCGGCCAGGAGTAGTGCAACTGCATTGCCATACCGATAGCCAGCAGGTGAACAATCATGTGCCAGAATGAGGCCCGATCGCGCATATGCCAGGCCGACCAGCAGTGCATGGCCGAGAAGAGGAAGAGATAGGAGGGGTTGTAGAGCAAACTCTCATACTGGAACCAGGGGTTGAGCCAGCAGAGCACCAGAAACAGCAACCGCGCATTGCCCTTCGATACGGGGTCAACAAACACCTGGCGGATAACCGCATCAAATAGCAGAAAACCGACCAACCGCATCACCAGCAGCAACACCATGGGGGCATAGGGAGAATCCCACAGTAGCAGCGGCCCACCAATCAGCCAGGCCGACAAGCTCCCCGGCACATTGCCCACCGCACTCGCCGCATTGCCATAGCTGAGCCAGACCCCCTCATAGGCTCCAAGGTAACCCTTGTAGAGCATCTGGGTCTGGTCGCCGGTGAGGAGCTGATTAACAGAAAACAACCAGGAGAGCAGCAGCCCGGCAAATATACAGGCCGCGAATAATGCGTTATGGTAGCGCCCACTAAGACCAATCATTGATCCACACCTATTGAAAAAATTGCTAACGACTTTAACAGTTGCCACCTGATTTTGCTCGTTTACGATTCACATTTTTAGTAGATTTACCAGTCAGTTATGAGACCCGCGGAGCAGTTATGACCCCACCAGTTAAAAAGTTTTTATTCATTGTTGAAGACTTGTATGGTGGTGGTGCGGAAAAGGTTCTGCTCAATACCGCATCCTTGCTAAAAGATGCAGGTGTCGATGTTACCTTGTTTACCTTGCGGGAAAAAATAGACCATACGCTACCTGACAACATTCACCCGATTAATCTTGGCATTGTCACAAAGCTGACTAAAGCCATATCCAATGTTGCGGTTGAAAAAATACAAGCATCTCTGATCTTGAAAAAAGTCCAAGAGATCTCGCCTGACGTAATTATCTCATGCTCATGTGACAAAATTACCAGACACCTGCCTGATACACTGAATATTTATTACTGGATCCACGGAAATGTCACCGGCTTTGCCAAAGACAATGCCAAAGGATATGAAAAATTCAAGCGTTTCTATAATGGCAAGAAACTGATCTGCGTATCTCGAGGCATCGCGGACGACATTTTGCACAATGTAAGAGCCACACCAAAATCGTGTCAGGTTATCTACAATCCGTTTGATATCGAGAAAATTCAGGCGTTGGCCGATGAGCCTTTCAACAAGCCATTTGAAAAGTATTTCATCCATGTCGGCACTTTCGAAGAACGAAAACGCCACGATCGTCTCTTGCAGGCATATCAGCTAAGCGGCGTTGCTACGCCACTCGTTCTGATGGGCAAAGGGGAGCGACGCCCTCACATTGAAGCCATGATCGAGGAGATGAACCTTGCCAACAAGGTGAAGATCATCGACTTTCAGAAGAACCCCTACCCCTATATCAAAGCCGCTCAGGCGCTCATCCTGACATCCGATGCTGAAGGGCTGCCAACAGTGCTTATTGAAGCACTTATCTGCCACACACCAGTTATCAGCGTAGATTGTCCATCTGGACCTGCTGAAATATTGACGTTACCACTTGATAAGTTTCTAATACCGCTAGAAGATATCAATGGACTGGCTATGGCAATTAAAGTTGTTGATAATAAAAGAACAATTGTTAATCCAGACAGTTATCGACTTTTTTCTAGTGGAAGTGTAACTAGGAAATTTATATCGCTATGAGCAAGAGTTGGGGTATTCCCCAACTCTCTAGAGATAATCAGCAGACCATTTTTCAAATACCGCTCTAAATTCCGCAATATTTATATAATTCACATCTTGTTGTCCAGACTTTGTTTCTGCATAGATAATACTTGAGCGAGGATTGTTTGGATGCCACTCTACATTTTCTGGCATCCCAAAATTTTCATTGTAAATACCAAGAACCGGTTTATTCAAACCTGTTGCTATATGCACTGTGGCTGTATCTACAGACACCATGCCGGCACAATGCCTTACCTGTGCAAAAAGCGCAGCCAAGGATGGGCTATGATGGTCAATAACGACCCTGGTCGGCTCACAAACACGAGACATGATATATTTAACGTCCTTCTCACGCCCCGGTGGATATAATAGACAAATATTATAGTCTGATGAATCCAACATTGTGTTGACTAGCTCTATAGTTTTCTCAATACTGAAACAACGGGATGTACCGCTACCATATGGATTGAAACACAAAGTTTTATTACTTGGCCACCAAGACTCGACCCTATCTTCATAATCTTCGATATAAGGCACAATATAGCTAGTGTCTGGGTTAACCACACCCATATGCTCCAACAGTACCTTAAATTTTGTTGAAAAGTGCATCCCAGCCGTTTTTTGACCCAGCTTGAGATTAATACAATCAAGCTCATCATCAACCCCGGCTACATGTTTGCTGCCAACTTTAGAAACAAAATAAAGATCTTTCATCTTCATTTTTTGGCTAAAATGCACGAGGTAGTCCACGTTACCCAACTCTTTGGCCAAATTTTTTAGCTCTATATAGCTAGCTCTCTTTGGTATTTCAAAAACACAGTCAAAATTAAAAAAATCTCTGAACAGCGGGGCCATTGTGGGGGTTGTGATAACGTAAACCTTCCTATTTGGAAATTTATTTTTAATCTCCCGTGCCACCCAAGAGGAGACGATTGCATCACCAAGCTTTGCATCCCATCGGACAAAAACAGTGACACCATTTGATGACGAAGTCGCCGATGGGCTACGATCAAATAGCAGGATCCCTAGCTTACGGCGAAGCATATCCCTCCAAAACTGCAAGGATTTAATCACAGTCATCACCTCCATTATTTTTCTATATGCTGACCATAATTCCTGTCATCAATAGTAGACTGAAATAGGCCTACATCCAGACAGCAAGGTTCTACGCCAGCCGCACTCAATTTATTCCACTGCAAGCGGCCAGTAAGATAATCCGCAGGCATTCTAACTGGGTAAGCATGCTGTAAAAGTTTACGAGCACCATTTAAGGATAAAATATATCCAGCTGTGGATATAATACCTCTATTTGATTTTTTACTAGGCCGACAATAACTTGCCAAGCGGTATCCCTCAGGTAGCTTTCGCGTCCAAGGCCATTTCTTTGCCTTCCCATGATGGATAAATATTATATCCGAAGACATTTTCTGTAATGCCACATCAATGATACTTTTGAAATGCATATGAAGATATATGTCATCTTCTAATATAATGGCTTTTTCGATTTTCTTACTCACCATCATCTCATATAATTTAATATGGCTTAGTGCACAACCAACCTCCCCCAAGCTTAGTGAATGGCCACAAAGTTGCTCTGCCAAATTAATATCAACATTAGCCAGGTCCGCATCGCTTAGCTGTTTTCCATCTACAGCGTCCCAAAATGTAAAAGATAATCCCAAGTGAGCCATTTGCTTTTCAATAGCTAAGCGCCGATCATGGCTGCGCAATAAACTAATAACAAAAATAGGAATCATCTAACACCTCTATTATCTTGATTCTGGAGCCAGATAAATAATAACCCCAATGTGTAGAGAAACAATATGTTTTGATGCTCAAAAGGAACATCACTCAAACCATCAATGGCTAAAGAAATTGGTAGTAACACTGCAATTGAAGTTACACCCCAGAGCTTTGCAGCCCACCATATGGGAAGTCCAAAAAATAATAAAATTGCTACACCACCAACAGCACCACGAATAATCAAGTTTTGCATATATTGATTGTGAGAATGAGCTAAAGACGGATGTAGTAATAAAGGAGAGCTAACTCCAGATGCGACTAATGATTTTTTTATGGCATCAAACCCATCCGTACCCACCCCAAAAATGGGAGCGGAGAGAAAACCTTGCCACGCCCCTTGCCAGGCTACCAGACGCAGCCCCCAAGAGGTTCCATAAGAACCTACCTCTGCGTTCTTGAGATCAGAAATACTGGCCTGAACCCGTGCTTGCAGCACATTGCTGTGGTGGTAAAACGCAGTGCTGCCACTCAACAACATAATCAAAAAGATGAAATATTTGAGCGGCTTTTTTATCGATTTGATAAGCACAATCAACCCAATAACGGCTATAAATGCCAGCCAAACACCACGGCTCTGCGAAGCATAGAGACTGTAAAGAGCCATCAAAATAGACAATAATGCTGCCCCTTTCTCCCATCTTGGGAGATATATCTCTTTGCATAATCCCCAAGCCAATAAAGCAATAACCAAAGATGCCTGTGAAAATAGAATTGCATTGGTAAATCCATCAACCCTAGACGCCCCTTGATATTGCTGCCATAGGCTTATACACCCCATACTAATCCCACCAATAATGATGGCGTATTGGCTGATTTTTATAACAATTTCTTTTCTAGGAACCAAAAAACCAAATAAAACGACATACACCAGACTACGCATCACACCATACTGATCACCATGTATAATACGGTTAATAAAGATGAATCCGGCATATCCAAGAAATAGCCATAATATGCGACGATCTTTTAACCCTATATCCCATTTTCTCCATATGATAAGATTAATGAATCCGATCACGATCGAGATTACCAATAAATTAGCAAGGATACTCTTTCCATTTGGCAATAGGAAAAGACCACAAAAAGTAAATGCTAATGTTGTGGAAAATAATATAGTGGTCAGGCGTTCGAACAAGACGCTCATGGCAGATGACATTGATTACTTCCTGAATACATAATTCCCGCGGATCTTGCGCCACAACCCGAATACATCAGTACGTGGGAAGATGGCAATCCGGCGGATCTTAAAAGGGTCCTGGTGCATTGCTTTGGGGCCACTATTGGTAGCGACAGCAAAACGATACCCGGCGGCGATAGCCTGCTCCTTGGCACTCTCGTTCATATCTCCGTAAGGGTAGGCAAACGAGAGCAGCGGATGGCCAAGCAGGGCCTCCAGTTGGCGTTTATTCTCCTGAATTTCATGGGCTTGTTGTTCAGGGGTGAGCTTGCTCAAACGGGGGTGAGTCAGAGTATGACCACCAATTTCCACATGACCGCTGGCAGCCAGCGCCTTGACCTGCTCACCACTCATCAATGAAACCTTGGTATCCGGATTGGTCGGATGCTCCACATCCCAACGGTTATAGCCTTCACCGGTAACCACGTACACCACGGCTTTATAACCATATTTTTCCAGCAGCGGCAGCATGCGGGTCAGATTGTCCTGATAGCCATCATCGGCAGTGATCATCAGGTACTTCTTGCCGTATTGCAGACGGTGGATAAAACCTTTGTCCGCCAAATCGCGGAAAGTCAGGGTTTCGTAGCCTAGCCACTTCATCAGTCGCAGATGCTTCTCGAACATGGCGATCGGCATCCAGGTGCCGTGCACTCCTTTCTCGCTATCCTGCTCGATAAAGCGGTGGTACATGATGATCGGCATCTCCCGGCGCAGGGTTTCGACTACGGCATCCTGATAGATGGTTTCGAGGCCAGATACTACCCCCTGCAAGCCATACTCATCCTGAATGCGTTGGCGAATGACTTCCGGCACCGTCTTGCTGGCCAGGGCAGATGCGATCTCTCCCTTCAGGGCCGCAAAATCAATGGCCAGATCCTTGGGTCCAATGTCACCGAAGTTGCTAGCCAGCGCTTCATCCAGATTCTGTTCAGTCACCAGACCGATTGCCCTGGCTTCACCAATGGCAAAGGCGGGCCGACCACAGAGCAGTGCTTCCATCGCCACCCGACCGGCACCAATCACCAGATCGCAACTCGCCAGCAGAGCGGGCACATCATCGACATAACCGACAAACTCGGCGCGACCTTCGAAA
Source organism: Aeromonas sp. FDAARGOS 1405 (assembly GCF_019048265.1). Classification (NCBI taxonomy): domain Bacteria; kingdom Pseudomonadati; phylum Pseudomonadota; class Gammaproteobacteria; order Aeromonadales; family Aeromonadaceae; genus Aeromonas; species Aeromonas sp. FDAARGOS 1405. The sequence goes on from NZ_CP077311.1 coordinate 1,182,259, forward strand.
CGGGCAAAGCGCTCCGGCACCTTGGTACCGCTGACAATCCGCACCCGACAGGCATCCAGATCAAGCACTTCGTCGAGCAGGCGGTAACAGAGCTCCCCTTTGGGGCCGCTCAGGCGCCCAATGATGGCGATCACCGGCTTTGGGTTGTCCGGCGCAGGCACAGGCTGGAATTTGTCGGTTTCGATACCGTTGCGCAGCACCTGCACGATCGCGGGATCGACCCCCAGATTGTCGACTATCTGATGGGCAATACCCTCACAAACGGCAACCGCCCGATAGCCGAGGGCATGGAAGGCTTTACGCGAAGCGTGCACCGGCTGGCGACCATGCACCGTGGTAATCATCGGGGTGCCAGTCAACTTGCAAGCCACATAACTGCTCCAGCCGGAGGCGCGGGAGTGAGCATGCACCAACTGAATATGGTGTTTCTTGATGAGGTATATAAGGTAAAAGACGTGCCAGAAGCGTCGCAGAATGCTGCGTTTGTTGAATCTCAGCGTGAAGACGGGGCCAAGAGTCGGTTTGGTCAGGGTGTCTGAAACGTAAAAAACATTGTGACCACGACGAGTCAGTTCGTTACCGACCGTAGTGGCATAGACCTCAGCTCCCGTTACCTCGAGCTGGGAGAGTGCCATCAATATATTCATCCTGTGCGCCCTCCGCCAAAAATACCCGAACATATCACACAATGGGAAGAGTGTTTGCTCTCACCATCCAATAACTGCTCGATCTGTCTCATACTCTCCCGCAGATTGAAAATCTTGGCTCGCTCCTTCGATAAGGAACTATATGTTGATAGCATCTTTTTATTTTCAACCATTTGGCGTATTGCCAATGCCAGCGCATGTTCATCCCCGACAGGAACAAGAACACCATATTTTCCACCATCAAGAGCTTCATTAGGTCCAGTACAATCTGTTGACACAATGGCCTTTCCCAACGCCATCGCCTCAACGAGTACAACTGGATAACCCTCATAGTATGAAGACATGACAAATAGATCACTAGCAGCAAGAAATGGATATGGATTTTCTTTGAATCCAAGTAAACTTGTACTGCTACCAATATTATTGTTTTTTATAAATAACTCGAGCCCCGCTCTATCATCACCCTCCCCTAAAATAGTAAGGTGATAATTAGCTCCGGCATCAATATTTATCTTATGAGCAGAAAGTAATATATCAAATCCTTTTTGGGCATTGCATAACCGTCCAATAGCAATAACTTTTATTTTCCCTTCACTCGTAATAGGCTCATGACTCTTCTGCATTATGCCATCGATATCAACAGGGTTATAAACCACATGAGTATATGATTTCACCTCAGGATACAAATTCAATAATGCATCTTGTGCACCTTTAGAGACACAAACAATCTCATCCATTTCCTTATAAACTTTTCGTTCAACTTTCCTGGGAAGAATTTGATGACATATCAAGTCTATATGGACCCACGCTATTTTTCGTACAATAGCATTCAGGTGGGATAACAACAGCGAGCTATTGCCTTCCAAAAATGCCACACCGACATCATATCGTTCGCTAAATATGAAACTGGCCAAGCATTTGGTATTGACAACAAAATTCCACCAACGTTTTTTAATAGAAAATAAAATTTTCCGCTGAAACCACCCCGATGGTTCGGTCGGCAATAGAAATTTTACTGTTACATTTTTGGGGACCTGAGATAAATATACACCCTCACGCCTCAATAAAAGCAAAGTTATAGCGTACTTACTAAAATCCAAACGCTTAAGCGTTTCAATAAGGACCTTTTCGGCGCCTCCTCCGCCCAATGTTTCCATTATAAATAAAACTTTTTTCTTCATGCTTACCACATAGAAAATAATGAAAAAGCCGCCTGATTGGCGGCCATTCCGCAAGAGCGAATAATTAAGCCCGGTTGAGCCAGGCCATGTAATCCGCTACCCCTTCGGCAACGGTTTTAAACTCGGCGTCATAACCCACGCTGCGAAGCTTGGTCATGTCAGCCTGGGTGAAGCTCTGATAGCGACCCTTGAGGTGATCCGGGAAGGGAATGTACTCGATGGCCCCCTTCTGATGATGCTTGATCACTGCTTCGGCCACGTTCTGGAACGGCTCGGCACGGCCGGTACCGCAGTTGAAGATGCCGGAGTGTTGCGGGTTCTGCCAGAACCAGAGGTTTACCTTGCAGACGTCGTCAATATAGATGAAGTCACGCATCTGACCACCGTTCGGGAAGCCATCGCAACCTTCGAACAGCTTGGGATTCTCGCCCTTCTTCACCTGGGTATTGAGATGGAAGGCAACGGAGGCCATGGAGCCTTTGTGCTGCTCGCGCGGGCCGTAGACGTTGAAGTACTTCAAACCGACTACCTGAGAGTTGATCTCCGGCATCCAGCGGCGCACGTACTGGTCAAACAACTGCTTGGAGTAGCCGTAGACGTTGAGCGGCTGTTCGAACTTGGGATCTTCGATGAAGTTGTCGTTGCGGCCACCGTAGGTCGCGGCAGAAGAGGCGTAAATGAACGGAATTTCACGCTCGATGCAGTAGTGGAACAGATCCTTGGAGTACTCGTAGTTGACCTCCATGATGAACTTGCCGTTCCATTCGGTGGTGGCAGAGCAGGCGCCTTCGTGGAAGATCACCTCGATACCGTTGTCCCACTCTTCAAACTCGTCGCCGGAGACGATGCGAGCCTGAAACTCGTCCTTGTCCATGTAGTCAGCGATGGTCAGATCGACCAGGTTGACGAACTTGGTGCCGTCGGTCAGGTCATCAATGACCACGATATCGGTCCGTCCTTGAGCGTTCAGCTGCTTGACCAGATTGCTGCCGATAAAGCCAGCACCGCCAGTTACTACGATCATGGAGTTTGCCTCTCGTACGTTGATGGCTACATGTGACTGCTTGTTAAAGCTGTGTATAGTGAGCCAATTTGAAATTGCCGAAAAGTTTATCACGGGCCGTCCGGGGATTCGACCTTGTTCAAAACTGCCCCGAGCGGAACCTGTTGGAGGAATGAGTGATGAAAACCAGAGACAGGATCATTCACAGCGCGACCGAGCTGTTCAACGATCAGGGTGAACGCAACATCACCACCAACCATATTGCGGCGCACATGGGTATCAGCCCGGGCAACCTCTACTACCACTTCCGCAATAAAGAAGACATCATCCACTCCATCTTCGATCAGTATGCCCGTCACCTGAGCGAGAGCTTCGTGCCGACCCGCAACCGTGAAATCACCCTGCAGGATCTGATGGGCTATCTGGATGCCATCTTCTATCTGATGTGGCAGTTCCGCTTCTTCTACGCCAACCTGCCGGACATCCTGAGCCGTGACGAACCGCTGCAGCAGAAATACCTCAAGGCCCAGGAGCAGATGCGCTCCTCCGTGGTCGCGCTGCTCAAAAGCCTGCGCGAAGGGGGCATCATAGATGTCAGCGATGAAGACCTGCCGGATCTGGGCCAGACCATCAAGATGGTGGTGACCTGCTGGATCCCCTTCCAGATTGCCCAGGCCCCCAACACCCGCATCACCAAACCGCTGCTCTATCAGGGCGTGTTGAAGGTGCTATTTCTGCTGCGCCCCTATGTGCAACCCCAGGTGGCCGGACAGATCCAGCAGCTGGAGCAGCACTACCGCCTGCTGGCCCAACCAGCTGGGTGAGATCTGTTTCACATTTGTTGAATATCAGCACAATCATTTGAATTTACCGCAACAGATTGCAGTAAAATGTCGCCCTCTGTTGATACGCAGCTGAAATAGCCACTAAGGATCGAGGATGTCTAACGGATTCTATCGTCACCTGACCGAGCAACTGAACCAGGTGCAAGCTGAAGGGTTGTACAAGCAGGAGCGCATCATCACCTCCGCCCAGCAGGCCAGCATCGCCGTCGGCGGTGAGCAGGTACTGAACTTCTGTGCCAACAACTATCTGGGGCTGGCCAACCACCCGGATCTGATCGCTGCCGCCCATCAGGGACTCGACAGCCACGGCTTCGGCATGGCCTCGGTGCGCTTCATCTGTGGCACCCAGGACCAGCATAAAGCGCTGGAGCAGAAGATGTCTGCCTTCCTCTGCACCGAAGACACCATCCTCTACTCCTCCTGTTTCGATGCCAATGGCGGTCTGTTCGAGACCCTGTTCGGCGCCGAAGATGCCATCATCTCCGATGCCCTCAACCACGCCTCCATCATCGACGGCGTGCGGCTGTGCAAGGCCAAGCGTTATCGCTACGCCAACAACGACATGGCCGAGCTGGAAGCCCAGCTCAAGCAGGCTGACGCCGATGGCGCCCGCTTCAAGCTGATCGCCACCGACGGCGTCTTCTCCATGGATGGGGTCATCGCCGACCTCAAATCCATCTGCGATCTGGCGGACAAATACGATGCGCTGGTGATGGTGGATGACTCCCACGCCGTTGGCTTTATCGGCGAGAATGGTCGTGGCACCCACGAATATTGCGGCGTGATGGATCGGGTCGACATCATCACCGGCACCCTGGGCAAGGCGCTCGGCGGCGCATCCGGCGGCTATACCTCCGGTAAGAAAGAGGTGATCGACTGGCTGCGTCAGCGCTCCCGCCCTTACCTCTTCTCCAACTCGCTGGCCCCCTCCATCGTTGCCGCAACTATCAAGGTGATCGACATGCTGGCGGAAGGTCACGACCTGCGCGCACGTCTGAAAGAGAACAGCCGTTACTTCCGCGAGCGGATGAGCGCCGCTGGCTTCACTCTGGCAGGCGCCGACCACGCCATCATTCCGGTGATGCTGGGGGATGCCAAACTGGCCTCCGAAATGGCAAGCCGCATGCTGGCAGCCGGCATCTATGTGGTGGGCTTCTCCTTCCCGGTCGTGCCCAAGGGTCAGGCGCGCATTCGCACCCAGATGTCTGCCGCTCATACCCGCGAGCAGCTGGACAAGGCGATCGACGCCTTTATCCGCATCGGCCGTGAACTCGGCGTTATCTGATTTGAATCAAGGGGCTGCAGCCCCTTTTTTCTGCATTCATATTGAAGGAACAGCCATGAAAGCACTCTCCAAACTGCACAAAGAGGTCGGCATCTGGATGACGGATGTACCGGCTCCCGAGCTCGGCCACAACGATCTGCTGATCAAGATCCGCAAAACCGCCATCTGCGGCACCGACATCCATATCTACAACTGGGACGAGTGGTCCCAGAAGACCATTCCGGTACCCATGGTGGTCGGCCACGAATATGTCGGCGAAGTAGTCGCCATCGGTCAGGAGGTGCGCGGCTTCGCCATCGGCGATCGGGTCTCCGGCGAAGGGCACATCACCTGCGGTCACTGCCGCAACTGCCGCGCCGGGCGCACTCACCTGTGCCGCAACACCATTGGTGTTGGCGTCAACCGTCCAGGTGCTTTTGCCGAATATCTGGTGATCCCCGCGTTCAACGCCTTCAAGCTGCCGGACAATATCCCGGACGAGCTGGCTGCCATCTTCGACCCGTTTGGCAATGCGGTGCACACCGCCCTCTCCTTCGATCTGGTGGGTGAAGATGTGCTCATCACCGGGGCTGGCCCCATCGGCATCATGGCCGCCGCCGTCTGCCGCCATGTGGGTGCGCGCCACGTGGTGATCACCGACGTCAACGAATACCGGCTGGAGCTGGCCCGCAAGATGGGCGCCACCCGCGCGGTCAACGTGGCCAAGGAGAAGCTGGCCGACGTGATGAGCGAGCTGGGCATGACCGAAGGGTTCGACGTGGGGCTGGAGATGTCCGGCGTCCCGAGCGCCTTCCAGGAGATGCTCGACAAGATGAACCACGGCGGCAAGATCGCCATGCTTGGCATCCCCCCCTCCACCATGGCCATCGACTGGAACAAGGTGATCTTCAAGGGGCTGTTTATCAAAGGGATCTATGGCCGCGAGATGTTCGAGACCTGGTACAAAATGGCCAGCCTGATCCAGTCCGGGCTGGATCTCTCCCCCATCATCACCCACAGATTCCACATCGACGAATTCCAGCAGGGGTTCGATGCGATGCGCTCCGGCCACTCCGGCAAGGTGATCCTGAGCTGGGATAAATAACCCTTTTCACCCTTTGGTTACTCGAAACCCGGCGAATGCCGGGTTTCTTTTTATCTCCACCACCAGAATTGCCGTGATATCGCCCAAAACTTTGTACGCAGAGTGTTTAACACTTCACACACAAGCGTTTAAATGGCTGTAACTATTCGGTTATAATCCCGTCGTTTACATGGATAATAAAAGACTGCTGGGAGTATATGAGCGTGTTGAAAAAACTGAGCTATTTGCTGGCTGTCGGGATGACGGCCGCCAGCTTGTCTGGGGCAGTGCTTGCTGCCGATGAGATGTCACCGGAGGCTATTGCCGAGCGGATCAAACCGATCGGTCAGGTCTACACCGCCAAGGATCTGGAAGGTATTGCCGGCGCGGGTGCTGCACCTGCTGCGACCGCCTCTTCCGGTCCCCGCGATGGCGAAACGGTATACAAGGGCGCCTGCTTTGCCTGTCACGACACCGGCGCTGCCGGTGCCCCCAAACGGGGTGACAAGACAGCCTGGGAACCACGCGTCGCCCAGGGCATTGATACTCTCAAGAAACATGCCATTGAAGGCTTTACCGGCAAGTCCGGCATGATGCCTCCACGCGGCACTTGTGCGAACTGCAGCGACGAAGAGATTGAAAACGCCATTCACTACATGACTGACAACCTCTAAGTATTTGAAAGGGCCGCAATTGCGGCCCTTTCAATCTATCGGCTTCCGACTACTCTTGTAGGGTAGGCATAGTCGGGAGTTGCTCATGTCGCCCCATTCCACCGAATCCCACTACTCAACTCCTCTGCTGGCGTTGGTCTCTGCCATTATGGATTTTCCGGCTCCCCCTACAGCGCAGAGCAGCGATTATGATGATCTGATAAAGCAGATAAACCAGCTCTGCCCGTTGCAGCATTTCGGCATGCTGGGCCTCTCCGACAGTGGTCTGAACTGGCTCTACGCCTACAAAATCAGCGATACCTTCAAGCAACAACTGGGGCGGGAGCAGTCCCGCATCACCGATCAGCTCACCCAGCTCGATGAGGCCGAAGGGTGGTGCGTCTTTCCTATCGAACATGGTCAGGTGCAGTGGCTGCTGGCTCGCGGCGAACCATCCGACCTGCCCACATTACGCCTGCTGCTGGAGTGTCTATCCAAACGGCTGACCGAAACCCAAGCGGGCTCCCATCTCACCGAGCTGCCTTCGCCGCTGATCCGCAAAGACCCGAACTGGAAAAAGAAAATCGAGAGCATCAGCCGCATCATGCGACTGGCCAACACCCTGCCCGGTCAGGCGCTCTTCTCCCAGCTGGAGGCGGTGCTGCGCCAGATGCTCGCCATTGAGGATATGCTGCTGGTCAGGCTCCACAGCCATACGCTTGAGAAGATTTATCCCGCACATCCTCGTCAAAGCGACGAATTCATCAGCGGTTTGTGCCACAGCACCAGCAATATCGAGGTCAACAGGGAGGCAACCTACTGGCACAGCATGCCGCTACGGCTGCAACAACAGTACTTCGCCCACTTCATCATCAGCACCGCGCAACCGCTGGAGACAGACGACAAGCTGTTTCTCGACTTCCTGCGTGGCCAGCTCACCCTGCTGTTGGAGCTGAAGCGGATCCGCCAGCAGCTTAACGACATCAATAGTGAAGACTCCATCAACCAGCGGCTGCAACAGCTGCGTCAGACCAACCTCAGGCTGCAAAAGCAGCTCAAGCAGCATCAGGAGCTGGAACGGCGGCTGCAATTCGATGCGCTTCACGACCCGCTGACCCAGCTACCGAACCGGGCACTGTTGATGAACCACCTCAATCAAGCCATGACCCACTACAACCGCTACAAGTCACCGGGGTTTGCGGTGATCTTCATCGATGTGGATCACTTCAAGCAGATCAATGACACCCTGGGCCACAGTGCTGGTGATCAGCTGCTCAAGGAGGTAAGCCGCCGCCTCCAGACCTGCATCCGGCAAAACGATATGGTGGCCAGATTGGGGGGCGACGAGTTCGTCATCTATCTCGATAGCAGCAAACATGAAGATGACATCAGCCCGGTGCTCAACCGTATCATCAGCCGCCTCTCCTATCCGTTCCGGCTGCTTGGCAATGAGCTGAGTATTACCGTCAGCCTGGGGGTATCGAGTGTGTCCGAACAGACATCGGATATCAGCCAGTTACTCCACCAGGCCGATCTGGCCATGTACCAGGCCAAACGCAATGGCCGCAGCCGCATCGTCAGCTACTCGGATGATTGCATCAACCAGAACTGGAATTCGCCGGAAGAGATGCTGGCTCGGGCCCTGCGGGAAGGGCGTATCGTCCCCTACTACCAGCCAGTTATCAGGCTACAGGATAGCCGTCTGACCGGGCTGGAGGTAATGGCGCGCTGGCTGACCGAAGAGGGCATTCTCAAGGATGCATTCGACTTTATTCCGCTCGCGGAGCAGTGTGGCCTTATTCTGGAGCTGGATTATCAGATCCTGCGCCACACCTGCCAGCAACTGAAAGTGTGGCTGCCAATCTCGGGCCAGAGCAAGTTCAAGGTCGCCATCAACCTCTCCGGCAAACATCTGGTCAACCATGATCACATCATGCGGTTGGTGGACATTATCGATGAGGAGGGGATAGCACCAGGCTATCTGATCTTTGAATTCAACGAGCGGGAGCTGTCGCGGCAGGATTCCGATGCGCTGGCCTCCCTGCATGAGCTGAGAGCCAAGGGTATCCAGATCAGCCTCGATGATTTCGGCACCGGCTTCTCCTCCCTCAACGCCCTGTTCCATTTCCCGGTAGATTACATCAAGGTGGATGACAGCTTTACCCAGCGGATGCTGCAGTCCCCCAAAGATCTGGCGCTGATCCGCGCCATGCGGGATATCTGTCAGGATCTCGATTACACCCTTGTGGTTGAAGGCATTGAGAACCAGCAGCAGTTACAGAAGCTGATAGATATCGGCTGCCGGATGGGGCAAGGACGCTATATATCTCCCCCCATGCCGGGAGCAGACATCATTCCACTGCTATCCCCCGGCAACGCAACCTCCTAATCTTTCTTGAACATGGCGCGCAGATTGGCCACAGCCATCTGCCCCTTCTGCTGGCGCTCCTCGGCAGTCACCTTCTTCTGGTTTTCCCATTCAAGATCATCCTGCGGCAGCTCCAGCAGGAAGCGGCTCGGCTCCGGACGTACCGACTCGCCAAACTGGCGTCGCTCCTTGCAGAGGGTGAAGGTAAGCTCGGTCTGAGCACGAGTGATACCCACGTAGGCGAGACGCCGCTCCTCCTCCACGTTATCCTCGTCGATACTGGTCTGGTGAGGCAACAAACCCTCCTCCATCCCCACCATGTAGACATAGGGGAACTCCAACCCCTTGGAGGCATGCAGGGTCATTAACTGCACCTGATCGGCATCATCCTCCCCTTCGTTGCGCTCCATCATGTCGCGCAGGGTGAGGCGAGTGACCACCTGAGCCAGCGTCATCGACTCCTCCAGCTCATCCCCTTCCAGCATCTCGGTGATCCAGCGATAGAGGGTGGAGACGTTCAGCATCCGCATTTCGGCCGCTTTCGGGCTGGGGGAGGTCTCGTATAGCCACTCTTCGTAGTGGATCTCCTTGATCATGTCCCGCACCGCCTCCACCGGATTGCCGCGCAGCGCTTGATCGCCAAGGCGAACCAGCCAGTTGGTAAAGGCCTGTAATGCAGTGAGGCCACGGCCGGAGAGGTGCTGCTCCAGCCCCAGCTCGAAGCTGGCGGCAAACAGGCTCTTGCCCCGCTGATTGGCGTATTGGCCGAGCTTTTCGAGGGTAGTGGGGCCAATCTCGCGGCGCGGCAGGTTGACCACCCGCAGGAAGGCAGTGTCCTCATCCGGATTCACCAGCAGCTTGAGGTAGGCCATGATGTCCTTGATCTCGGTGCGGGAGAAAAACGAGGTGCCGCCGGAGATACGGTAAGGAATCCGGTTGGTCATCAGCGCCTTTTCGAAGATGCGCGACTGATGGTTGCCCCGATAGAGGATGGCGTAATCCTTGAACCGGGTGCGGTTCATGAACTTGTGGCCCATCATCTCGGCGGCGATCCGCTCCGCTTCGTGCTCCTCGTTCTTGGCGAACAGCACCTTGAGCTTCACCCCTTCATCCAACTCGGAGAAGAGCTCCTTGTCATAGACGTGCGGGTTGTTGGCGATCAGGATGTTGGCGCACTTGAGGATCCGCCGCTTGGAGCGGTAGTTCTGCTCCAGCTTGATGAGCCGCAGGTTCGGAAAGTCTTCGCTCAGTAGCACCAGATTCTGCGGCTTGGCACCGCGCCACGAGTAGATGGACTGGTCGTCGTCCCCCACCACGGTAAAACGGGCCCGCTCGCCGACGATCTGCTTCACCAGCTCGTACTGGCTGGTATTGGTGTCTTGGTACTCATCGACCAGCAGATAGCGGATCTTGTTCTGCCAGCGCTCACGCACCTCCTGATTGCTCTTGAGCAGCAGGGTGGGCATCACGATAAGGTCGTCAAAATCCAGCGCGTTATAGGCCACCATCTGGCGGTGATAGCGCTCATAGAGCTGAGCCATCAGCACCTCTTCGGGCCCGCGGGCGATACGCATCGCGCGGGCAGGCAGAATAAGGTCATTCTTCCAGTTGGAGATTTGGCTGATAAGGGCCGAGAGCTTGTCCTTGTCGTTGTCGAGCTCGTCTTCAGTCAATTCTTTCAACAGCGCCAGCTGGTCGGTGTCGTCGAACAGGGAGAAGTTCGCCTTGAGATTCAGGCTCTTGTGCTCCCGGCGGATGATCTCGAGCCCCAGAGTATGGAAGGTGGAGACCATCAGCCCCCGCGCTTCCTTGCGACCCAAAGTCTGGCCAACCCGCTCCTTCATCTCCCGTGCAGCCTTGTTGGTAAAGGTAACTGCGGCGATGTTGCGAGCGTTGTAGCCGCACTGCTGCACCAGATAGGCAATCTTGTTGGTGATGACGCGGGTCTTGCCCGATCCGGCACCCGCCAGCACCAGGCAAGGGCCGGAAACATACTTGACCGCTTCGTTCTGATTGGGGTTGAGCTTCATGGGCCGGATCTCTTGGCTTATGATGAGGGGCGGCATTGTACCAGAAATCACCCGATGAGCCGTACCTGCTGCACAGCAGGCAGCCGCTCATCGGGCTTATCGCACCTTGTGTTCGGGCGCTATTTTCAGGATCATGGCCGACCTTTCGAGATGATGACTTTTTCCGGATGATGAGGGGAGCATGAATCAGCAACAGCACGACCAACTGCGCAGCCAGTTTCCGGCCTTGGCGCAGGAGGTAAACGGCCACCCTCTGGTCTATCTGGACAACGCCGCCACCACTCAGAAACCGCAAGCGGTACTGGATGCCATCGCTCACTACTATGGGGCCGACAACGCCAACGTGCACCGCGCCGCCCACGCCCTGAGTGGCCGTGCCACCCGCGCCTTCGAAGCGGCCCGCGAGACGGTCGCCCGCTTTATCAATGCGTCTCGCAGCCACGAAGTGATCTGGACCCGTGGCACCACGGAGGCGATCAATCTGGTGGCCCAGAGCTGGGGGATGAGCGAGCTCAAGGCGGGGGACGAAATTATCCTCAGTACGCTGGAGCACCACGCCAATATCGTCCCATGGCAACTGGTCGCCCAGCGTACCGGCGCGGTGATCCGGGTGATCCCCCTCGATGAGCGGGGCCATCTCGATCTGGCCGCCTATCACGCCATGCTGGGGCCACGCACCCGGCTGGTGAGCGTGGCCCACGTCTCCAATGCCCTCGGTACCGTCAATCCAGTCAAAGAGATAGTGGCTGCCGCCAAGGCAGTCGGCGCTCTGACCCTGATCGACGGTGCTCAGGCGGTGGCTCATCTCGACATCGATGTGCAAGCCATCGGTTGCGACTTCTACGCCTTCTCCGGCCACAAGCTCTATGGCCCGACCGGCATCGGTGTGTTGTGGGGCCGCACCGAGCTATTGGAGCGGATGCCGCCCTGGCAAGCCGGTGGCGAGATGATCGATCGGGTCAGTTTCAGCGGCACCACCTTCAATACCCTGCCTTTCAAATTCGAGGCGGGCACCCCCCATATCGCTGGCGCTATCGGCCTCGCCGCCGCCATCGACTTTGTGATGGCGCAAGATAGGGAATGGCTCGCCCAACATGAGCAGGCACTGACCGACTATCTGGTAGCTGGCCTGCAACAGGTGCCGGGGTTGCGTCTGGTCGGCGAACCCGGCCAACGCGCCGGTGCGGTCTCTTTCCTGCTCGACGACATCCACCCGCAAGATGCTGCTACCCTGCTCGACATGCAGGGTATCGCCCTGCGAGTCGGCCATCACTGCGCCATGCCGCTGATGGAATCGCTCGGGATCGGCGGCACCATGCGCGCCTCGCTGGCTTGCTACAACAATCGGGACGATGTCGACGCCCTGCTGGCCGCCCTGCACAAACTCTGTGACTTCTTCTAAGGCAGACAACCGAATGAGTGACCTCGCAAGCTATACCCAGATTGGCCTTGAGCCCAACGCCGACACCATCCGCCAGCAGTTTGCCGCCGCCCACGGCTGGGAGAACCAGTACCGGCTCATCATCCAGCTCGGCAAGCAGCTGCCAGCGCTACCCGCCGAATGGCAGCAGGAGGAGTTCCGCCTCAAGGGGTGTGAAAGCCAGGCCTGGCTGAAGGGAGAACAAAGCGAGGATGGCTGCTGGCACTTTGCCTGTGATTCCGATGCCCGCATCGTGCGTGGCCTCATCGTCATCGTGCTGGCAGCACTCAACCACCAATCGTCTGCGGCGATCCAGGCATTTGATATGGAAGGGTATTTCACCGAACTGGGACTTGAGAAACACTTGAGCCCGTCACGAGGTAACGGGCTCAGAGCGATCGTACTGGCGATCCGGGAACAGGCTGTCTAACCCGCTCTGTTCAGTGGTCGATTAGGCTTCGCCAATCGACCCTACTTCTTCATTCCCGGCCTCTTTCTCGGCGCGGGCCCCCCGCTCGGCAATCTTCTTCAATACCCGGGACGCGGCAACCAGCCCAAAGGTTGCCGTCACCGGCGTCACGGCGCCAAAACCGGAGGCGCAATCCATCTTCATGGTGCCATCGCTGGTCGCTTTGGCCTGACAGGTGCCACCATTACCATCCGGATAACTCAGCTGCTCGGTTGAGAAGACACACTCCACCCCGAATTTGCGCGCCGGATTCTTGCTGAAGTTGTGCAACCGGCGCAGGTCGGAGCGCACTTTCGCAGCGAGCGGATCCTGAATGGTCTTGGCCAAATCGGCCACGGTGATTTGGGTCGGATCCATCTGCCCGCCGGCACCACCCGCGACGATCACCGGGATCTTGTTGCGCTTGCAGAAGGCAATCAGCGCCACCTTGGCCTTGACCGAGTCGATGGCGTCCACCACATAGTCAAACTCCCGCTTGATATGCTCGGCCAGGTTATCGGCGGTGACGAAATCGTCCACCTCGATCACTTCGCAATCCGGATTGATGGCGCGAATGCGCTCGGCCATCACCTCGGTCTTGAGGCGACCAACCGTCCCCTGCATAGCGTGGATCTGGCGATTGGTGTTGGTGATGCATATATCATCCATGTCGATCAGGGTGATCTGGTTGATACCGGCGCGGGCCAGCGCCTCGGCCGCCCAGGAGCCCACGCCGCCGATCCCCACCACACAGACCTTAGCCTGGCTAAAGGAACGAAGGACGTTCTGACCATAAAGACGGGCAATGCCCCCGAATCGCTGTAGATATTCTGCTTTCATACCACCACCTTGCTTGAGGGCGGCCATTATAACGACAACCAACGCCAGCGGCGATGGCAGAACCGGAGAAAATAGGGGAGGAAAAACAGGGAAAACGGCAGAGAAGAGGGAATAAAAGGTCAATATTAAGGCGATTTACTGAATTGTAGGCAATAAAAAACCCCGTTCGATGAGCGGGGTTCTTAAATTGGGTGCCTGGCAGTGTCCTACTCTCGCATGGCGAATGCCACACTACCATCGGCGCTACCGCGTTTCACTTCTGAGTTCGGCATGGGATCAGGTGGTTCCACGGCGCTATGGCCGCCAGGCAAATTCTTCAATCCAGAAAGCTGACGTGAATAACGACTGAGTCATTATCACTGAATTAGTAGTTCGCTTAGGTTTGCTACAAGCCTTAGAACACTTCTTGGGTGTTGTATGGTTAAGCCTCACGGGTAATTAGTATGGGTTAGCTCAACACGTCGCCGCGCTTACACACCCCACCTATCAACGTTGTGGTCTCCAACGGCCCTTTAGGACCCTCAAGGGGTCAGGGATGACTCATCTCAGGGCTCGCTTCCCGCTTAGATGCTTTCAGCGGTTATCGATTCCGAACTTAGCTACCGGGCAGTGCCACTGGCGTGACAACCCGAACACCAGAGGTTCGTTCACTCCGGTCCTCTCGTACTAGGAGCAACTCCCTTCAATCATCCAACGCCCACGGCAGATAGGGACCGAACTGTCTCACGACGTTCTGAACCCAGCTCGCGTACCACTTTAAATGGCGAACAGCCATACCCTTGGGACCGACTTCAGCCCCAGGATGTGATGAGCCGACATCGAGGTGCCAAACACCGCCGTCGATATGAACTCTTGGGCGGTATCAGCCTGTTATCCCCGGAGTACCTTTTATCCGTTGAGCGATGGCCCTTCCATTCAGAACCACCGGATCACTATGACCTACTTTCGTACCTGCTCGACCTGTCCGTCTCGCAGTTAAGCTGGCTTATGCCATTGCACTAACCTCCTGATGTCCGACCAGGATTAGCCAACCTTCGTGCTCCTCCGTTACTCTTTGGGAGGAGACCGCCCCAGTCAAACTACCCACCAGGCACTGTCCGCGAGCCCGATTCAGGGCCCTGCGTTAGAACATCAAACATACAAGGGTGGTATTTCAAGGACGGCTCCAGCGCAACTGGCGTCACGCCTTCAAAGCCTCCCACCTATCCTACACATGTAGGTTCAATGTTCAGTGCCAAGCTGTAGTAAAGGTTCACGGGGTCTTTCCGTCTAGCCGCGGGTACACCGCATCTTCACGGCGAATTCGATTTCACTGAGTCTCGGGTGGAGACAGCATGGCCATGGTTACACCATTCGTGCAGGTCGGAACTTACCCGACAAGGAATTTCGCTACCTTAGGACCGTTATAGTTACGGCCGCCGTTTACCGGGGCTTCGATCAAGAGCTTCGCTTGCGCTAA